>JBHLLE010000276.1:0-5604 GCA_048885945.1 Candidatus Hermodarchaeota archaeon
TTCCATGATTTTTCTCAAAATTCTTCATAATCCTTATTTTTTCTTCGTCAGTAGCAGGAATGGTACGATTAATCCATACAATTGACCAATCAATTGATTCAGATATCACATAACCTCTACAAATAAGCTCTGTAATTAAAACTAATGCAGGCACTGGATATTTATCTGCTATTAATGGTAAGGGAGAACTAAAGGTATATTTTCCGGTTTCCTTGTTTTTTATAACATTTAAAATATTAATTGTATGACCTCCAGATTCTTCCCACATTACAGTTATAAATTTCTCCTTTTCTAAACCATTTTTTTCCATTAAGCTAATAATTCTACTTTTCAAAGGTGTTGGATTATTTATTTTTAATAATTCTTTATTCTTTCCTCCCATATAAAGAATTGCAGTATCGATCTTAGATTGTTCTACCTCTATTCCCATAAGAAAGTAAAGTATTACACCTAAATGTTTATAACCTACACCTGTAAGAATATTTATGAAACTTGTATCGTCTCCACGTAAATCAGTTGGAATAGTTCGAATATTTATAATCTTTTTATTGTATTCTTTTGCTAATATATTATGCATGGCAGAATAGATCTCATTTGGTATATAAGTAAAAAATTTACCATCTTGTTTGATATATAAAGCAATTCTGTCTCTATCAGCATCAAGCAACAAAGCTATATTAGAATTGGATTTATTCATTACTTCTTGTAATTTGTCCTCTCTAATCTCTTTTATTGGGTTTGGTGGATTGATCTCTTCTTCAATTAGGGTGACATTTGCGCTTAATTGTTCAAATAACTTAACTATACCTCGCGCTTTACCCAAATAAGGCCAAATTACTATATTTTTACCTTTAATACTCTTAATTTCTATAATTTCAGATAACAAGTTAATTACATAATCATTGTTTCTTTCTTCAGCATCAATTTTAATTGGAACACAAGGTTTAAGATAAATTTCCTTTATATCAATCGCTTTTTGAGTTATATCTTTGAATAAGGCTCCTGAAATGGGTATAGGATAATTTATATAGAATTTTATTCCGTTCCAAGATAGTTCGTTATGACTTGCTGTTAAAACAATGATTAAATCAATATCTAATTCATTTTTATCGCTATACAATTCCACCGAAGCAGCACCATACGGAGAAGATATTCTTGATTCTCCTTCATTGTCCTTCTGATGATATACTTCATACCCTTCGTAAGCAAAAATTTCTGAACAATATTTTAATAAATGATTCCTGCTTGGGCGATCATCTGTAAATATTAAGACTTTTAAATCTTTATCAGCTTTTAATTCTTTAAATTTCAAACAAATTGCCTTAAATACGCGTAGAAATAGGTAAAATTTTCTTGTAGTAAGTAAATAACGATTTTTATCCAATATATTATAAATTTGAATTCTTAATCCCGAAGTAGGAGCTACGATTGGATCAACCAATTGCTTTTCTTCTTCGGTCAAATCAGGTAATTTTAGAATTTTTACACCATTCTTTCCTTCTTCTGTAGAAATTGGTTCCATCTCATAATTGATCAAATTTTCCACCAAAAATTAACTAAATAAACTGAATGTAATTATTAAAAGAAAAGCAAAGAAGAATTAAAATTTTTATATTTTTCAAAAATATACTATTTTTTAGGATATATTTTATTGATAGCTTCTCTTAAGATTGCAATAATTTTCTCTCGATAGTTTGGATTTATGGCAATCATTCCATGAACTTTAATTTCTCTTTCAATTGTCTCTGATTCAGAAAGTATTTTTTGACAAAATTCAGGAGTCAATCGATTAGGTAAATCTTGCTTATTCGCAATACCTATTACCAAGGTATCTTTATAATACTTATCTAAAATTTCATTAATTATTTGCTTTGAACCATTAAGATTTTCAAAAGTGGAGTCCAGTACTAAGAGGGCAATCTGTGTACCTTCTAATAAACTTCTCCATAATGAACGAAATTGAGACTGCCCTGCGAAATCCCAAAAAATGACGGGTAAATCTCCAAGAGCTTCATCTTCATAGTTAGCGATATCAGCAGTTATAGTTGGCATGTACTCCAAGTCAATATCTTTTCCGCAGATTAGCTTTAACAAGGTGGTTTTCCCGACACCCCCAAATCCAATTATTGAAACTTTAATAGCACCTAATACAATATTATCAATAGTTTTACCGAAATCATTAAAAAGTGATCTATTTCCTGACCATTTGCCACTCTCTATGATTTCACCATATTTCTCTAAAAATTGGGTTCTAATACTATTTATGTTAGAATTTGTTTGAGAATCGTCGTCTTGTAATTCAGAGCACAATACAATTATTAATTTACCTACTATTGTATAGAAATATTTATAATCTTCAGTTACTGTTGATTTTATTTCTGATTGACTTATTTCTTTAATAAAACCAGAAAATGCACTCAAAAATCCCGCTAAGAGATCACGGTCAATTTCTGAATCTGAATAGTTGCGAAAGAAAAGGCTCTTGCCATCGCGAGTAAGAATGTTAATATATTGTATTATTTTTTACCACTTTTGAGAACTTTTTTATTTGTATAGTTACATTAATATTATATATTAATTTCTATTTACAAAAGTCTTATCTTTTTCCTATTATATCGCCCTAATTGTCATAATTTGGAAGAGGTTATTTAATGCCAAATTCAGAAGATTCAAAACAAGAAGATTCCCAAAAAATTGTTAAAAATTTAGAAAATAAAATAAGCGAAATCTCCTCTATCCTCCAGAAATTTGGATTAGACTTAATAACCAAATTAGGGCAAACCAATTCTAAAATAAAAATGCTCACAGATAAAATAGATAAACTCGATAAAACCACGATAGATATAAAGGCTCTTTTACCAAAATTAACCACAATTATTGATAATCAAAATATCATTGACACGGAAATTGATTTAATTAAGTCGTTAATTCAACGATCTTCTTTAACTAATACTCAAAATGAAATAAAATCAGAAAGTATTGATAGAGACGAATCAATTACTAAAAATAAAGCAATTATTAACGATCAATTTAAAGAGTTAATGAATTTTCTGGATACAACAGAAGATATTGTAAAAATCAAAGAAAATTTACAAAAGATTAGAGAGAAAATTTTTGAACTAATCGGAGGTCATAAAATTCTCTACGAAATTTCGCAAGCGGCTAACAAGTTAAATAACTCAAAATCATTGACAGAAAATTTAAAGGATTTTCTTAAAGAAAAGATTATTTTTTGGATGAATAAATTATAAATTAAGATCTCCATCTCATTGAAAAGGTAAAATATAATTATTTCAATTGAAAAAATTAGATAAAAGATAGATTTATGTTTTAGTTTTAAAATGAAAAACTAATTCAGAAATTTTATGAAAAATTTCATCTACATTTTCACCATTTAGAGCAGAAGTTTCAAAATAAGTAGCATTAAGCTCTTCGCTTAAATGATTAGCCATAGGTAATATAATCTTTCGGTCGTCTTTTAAATCTATTTTATTACCCACCAATAATCTCGGAATTGCGCTGAGCCCATATTTTACTGCCGTCGAGTACCAATTTTTAACATTAGAAAATGTTGAGCTTCTGGTGACATCGTAAACAAGCATCATCCCATCAGCGCCATTGAAGTAAGGCTTATGGAGCATGTAGAACTGAGGCTGTCCAGCGACGTCCCACAACATCAGAGACACTGATACACCACTTTCTAATTCTACTACTTCCTTTACAATATTTACACCAACGGTAGGGATATATTGCGTCTTAAATTTCTTTGACGCAAATTTATTGAGCAATGAAGTCTTCCCAACAGCGGGATCACCAATGACAATTACCTTATAAATTGATTCGGTTTTAGGTTGGAAAACAATATCTTCTTCTTTTGACATATAAATTACTCTATGTTTTTCAATTCAGTTTTTATTGAATTTATTATGAATTAATTATTTAAAATATTTTACATAACATCATTTTTTTTCATTTTACTTACAGTTTTTTTTTGTTTTAAAAGTTATTATCTTATATATATTCATTCGAATCCTTTTTATATGGATAATTTTATTCTTTAGAAGAATTTATAAAATATTTAATTTATAAATTCTATAATTATAAAAAAATCAATTAATAGAGATTTTACAATGGAAAGTGAAAACAATTCAGATGAAAATGTATCTTTAGATGAAGGAGAAGAGCGTTCTTTAGCTAAGGCAATATCCTATGGATCGTTATGGTTCACAGATAATTTAATTTTGTCTTTTTTCGGGGTTGTCGTGTTCTATTTCTACGAGGTCGAAGTAGGATTAAATGTGTTGTTAGTAGCAATAGCTTTTATTATTTTTGCAATATGGAATATGATAAACGATCCTCTATTAGGTTATTTAACCGAACTTCCGAAATCTGAAAAACGCATAATGAGGTATGGATTTAGAACTCCATGGATATATCTAAGTGCTATAGTTATGCTTATAGTATTTGTTCTTGTGTTTTTACCTCCTGAGGGGTCAAGTCAAGCCAATCAGATAGCTATTTTTATTTATATGTTAATCCTTATTTGTTTTTTAGATGGATGTTATACAATTTATAATTCACATATGGCTGGTGGAGCTATTAATATATTTAAAACTGAAAAAAATAGAAGACAAGTGGGTGCTTATGCGGTTATTTTTTCAACGCTAGGATTGGTTACTGTAAACGCGATTATTTTACCAACTGTTATAGTATATGGAGATAGGAATTCGTTTGTATTAGCTGCAGGATTGACTTCGATAGCTATGTTAATTAATATTATAGTCTTTAGTTATGGAATAAAGGAGCCTAAAGAGGTCAAAGAATATTATTTGAGGGGTCGCGAAAAAGAAAAAGGTGAGAAGATTCCCTTTATACAAGTAATTAAAACGGCATTGCGAAGTAAAAATTTTGTTGTTTACATTGTAGCATTTCTTTTATGGGCGACCGCATATAATCTATTTTACGCATCTCAAGTCTACTTCTATAAAGACGTTCTTAAAGTAGATTTTGCTAATTTTACATTTGGAGTTTTAGCACTTCTAGTCGGATTCCTTCTTGGAATGCCAGTATGGTTAAAAATTTCTAAGAAATATGGAATTTCAAATATATATGGTTTAGGATATATTTTATTAGGGATCTTATTTTTTTCATTTATGTGGATAAGTACGATAATGGAAGTAGTCATATATATGTTTTTAGGAGGATTTTGTTACTCTGCTTCAGCTTGCATCCTTATACCGGTTCAAGCAGATACTTATGATGAGGTAACATCTAATTTAGGGGTTCATCAAGAAGCTACTCTTCAGGGGATTACTAACCTTTTTATACGCTTAGCATATCTATTTATTGGAATTATTATTGCTGCGGTTCATATTCTAACTAATTATAATCCTAATCCACTTGCCTCCCAAACAGCTTTAGCAGTTCTAGGAGTTCGAATACATTCTGGTTTAATACCAGGGATTATTCTTATTATCGCAGGTGTATGTTTTCTTTTAATTTATGATTTAAAAGGAGATAAAAAATTAAGAGTGCAAGAACAACTAAAGAATATAATGGAAGGAAAGGTATAAAATCTAAGTATTATTCAATTTTTTTTTTATT
>JBHLLE010000277.1:0-5559 GCA_048885945.1 Candidatus Hermodarchaeota archaeon
AAGAGTTCACGACATATTTTTAAGATACCATTTGAGATTCCAATAAAACAATATAATTTTAAAAATCCAAATCACCAAAAGTTAGTAATTATTGGCAGAAAATGTGAAATATTGGTGAAGAATACAATAGATCATAATTTTAAGACGAGAAATGAATCAATCTCGAAAGTTAAATTACAAAAAAAATTAGCTGAGTTATTAAATCCCTTTTTAATAAAAATAGATAAAATTCTAAAATCTGAGTTTTACTAAATTCTATTAATTTTAATATAAATAATATGAAATTATGAGTTTTGATAAAAATGAGAATAATTTTTTTTTCATAAAAAATTATAAGATTATTAATAGAACTTGTTCACTAAAATTAATAAATGTGAACTTTTTTGTTTTTAATGATAAATGAGAATGTCACGGAATCAAAGTATGCAGAAATACTACTTATTTAAAATTTTAATTGCTGGAGATGCCTCAGTGGGCAAAACATCACTCTTAAGAAGGTATGTAGATGGAATGTTCGATGAATCCACGATTATGACAGTCGGAGTCGAATTTTTTCTAAAACAGATTGAATTTAACTCAGTAGGGAAATGTGCCCTTCAACTCTGGGATTTAGGAGGTCAAGAAAGATTTAGACATCTTCTTGAACATTACGTTATGGGAGCGAGAGCTGCTTTACTACTTGTGGATTTAACATCAATGCCTAAGATGGATGGAATTTTGGAATGGGTCAATATTGTAAGAATGCATGATATAAATCTTCCTATAATTTTAGTTGGAACCAAATTAGATCTGGGAGAAGCTATTGTACTTGACGATGAAACAGCTCTTAATATTAAAGATACATTTCATATGATTGACTATATAAAGACCTCATCAAAAACAGGAACTAATGTGGATGAGGTTTTTAAGTTATTAGGGAAAAAACTAATGAAAATTGATTAATCATTATATAAACTGTTTTGATAATTAATTAATTTATTAGGATGCGCTTAGTTTATAGGTATCCTACATATTAGTTTATCAAGGTTATTTGAGATTTAATTCATTTTTAAATTTTAAAGAATAAGATTTAATTTTATGCGTTATTCATTTCAATTATAATCAATAATTTAAAAAAAAGAATATGGACGATGAAATTGTAATTCTTGGGTCTGGTGGGGGCAGACACCACATCAGAACTCAGCACAGAGCAACAGGAGGGATTTTATATAAATTTAACGAAACTCAAGCTCATATAGATCCTGGACCAGGCGCAGTAGTAAGAATCAATCAATATGGAGAAGATCCTGTAAAGACGAATCTATTTATTGTTACACATGTGCATATTGATCATTTTAATGATATTAGTGCCATTATTGAATCTTCTAGAGAAAGTCTTCACGATAGAAATTATAATTATTTCAAAAAAGGAGTATTAATTACCACTCAAGATACTCTTGAATATATTTCCGACTATCATTTAAATATGCTTAATAAGGTTATTCCGTTTAAAGCGGGAAATAAATTTAATTATAATGATGCTGAAATTATTGGTACAAAAGTTATCCATTCTCCTAAAGTGGAGGGATTTGGTATTAGATTTAATTTAAAAGAATATTCTATTGCATTTTCAAGCGACACTATGGTTTTTAATGGATTTTCTGAGCAATTTTCTGGAGCCAATATTTTAATATTAAATCTTTTAAGACCTGATTCAATTACTTGTAGGCGACACTTATGCACAGATGAAGTTATTCCTTATTTAAATCGTATTGATCCTCCACTAGACGCACTCATTATTACTCATTTTGGATCTTTCATGGATGGACCAAGATCTAATAAAAATCACATACCAAGTCAAGTAAAAAAGTTTAAAGAACAAACAAATATTAGAAAAATAATAGCTGCCGAAGACGGAATGAAAATTAATATCGCTGACTTACTAGAGTGAGCATTTTTCAGAAGAATTATTAGTGATAATAATGAAAAAACAGCTATTAATAGTATATATGGATTTCTAAACTTCCTTCTTAAACTTTTTATTAGAAAGGCTGAAGTGTCTTTATAATGATATTTTAAAAATGTTAGTACTACTAGAACATAAATACAATTATTAACTCATCTTTTTAAAGTTGTAAACCCATTTCTATTTAAGGAAGGAAAACTATGAAACGTAATCAAGCCAACATTGGATTTCGCCCTCTATTAAACTCTTTTTGAGTTTAATTCTCTCCCTCATTTCTTTTAAAATTTGCTTCGGTTACGTTAACCTTCCCACTTTTTCCTAAAAATTCACGATTTTAGTTTAAGACTATAATAGAAAAAGAAATAGATATAATTTTTTTTAAAAATCAAAATAACAAAAAATCGTAAATTGAAAATGTCTAAAATTTTAAACCTTTAAATTGATTTTTTGAATTATACCCCGAGCTGCAATTATCCCAGTTACAGCAGCTCCGACAATCCCTCGCGATAATCCCGCTCCATCACCTGCAAAAAAAATGTTCTTAATTTGATTCGATTCTAGTTGTGAATTAATATCGATTCTTTTAGCACTACGTTTGAATTCTGGGGCATAAATTAATGTACTATTGTTATTAACTCCAGGAATTACTTTATCGAGAATTTCTAATCCTTCTAAGATATCTTTTACAAAACGATAAGGATAAGCCATTGCGATATCTCCTGGAGTTGCGTCTTTTAAAGAAGGTCGAACAGGATTTCTTTCAATTAATGCTGTTCTTGAGCGATGCCCTCGTCGAAGATCTCCTAAAGTTTGAATTAATGGTTTGTATCCTCCAAGGATGGTAGTTTGTTTTGCTATCGCTCTTCCATATTCAGTTGTGTCTTCAAGGGGGCTTGTCAATCTTTGACGAATAAGAAAGGCGAAATTACTATTTTCTGATTTTCCATCAAGAGTAATCTGATGCCCATTTACGCCCGCAATCTTTTTTTCGTAAGTTTCTTTTACAACATAACCTTTATGATTCACACAAAAAGTTCTAACGAAGTCATTATAAGTAGGAGTAATAATATGAAATTTTGGATCTCTTTGAATGTGGCATACGTCATCCATAATAATGCGTGGGACTTCAACACGTACACCTATATCGAGAGCTTCATAAAAGGTTTTAATTCCAAGTTTCTCGCACTGTTCAGCTAGCCAAACCATACCCCATCTCCCTGGCGCTATAAGCAGATAATCAAAATTATCTATCTTATCAGCATTTAAGTATAAATTTCTTTTATTATCAAACGAGGTTATTTTAGTATTTGATAATATTTGTACATTGTAATTTGAGACGAGATAGTCTTGAATTGATTTAATCACTTCAGGTGTTTTTTTAGAACCTAAAAGACGCTGCTTAACAGGAATAAACCTAACATCTACAGAAGCACATTTACGCCTTAATTCTTTTAATTTTTCTTTTTTCTCTTTTTGAAACGGATCAAATAATTTATTAGGTGCTCCATTCTGCAAGAAGAACGTATCTATTTGCTGAATTACTTCCTCGACATTGAGATTTGCATTATTACATAATTGCTCTAAATTACCACCAATGTTTTTATTAAGATTAAGAATTCCAGATGAAAAACAACCCGCACCACCTACGCCACTCATAAGTCTGCAAGGATCACATAAAGCACAAGCTAGTCCCTCATCATTTATTAGACAATGTCTATGGTCAACTTCTGGACCTTGTTCAAAAATAGTAATTTTAATATTTTCCAAACCAGATTTTCCGATCTCATTTGCGGTAAATAATCCAGCAGAGCCTGCTCCGACAATACCAACTTTAATTTCATTCATTTCCATAGATATTAAGAGTTAATATAAAAAAAGTTTTGTTGAAGAATGAGAATAAAAGTTTAACTTCACGAAATAAATTTCTTTTCTATTCTATTAAATTTAGAGATTAGAACTTAAAATTAATTAAACTATTTCTAAATATTTTCTCCTACTATATTAAAGGAGATAATTTTTTCATTTGGAGGCTTTTTATTAAGGATCTCCTTGTCTTCTTCTCCATCTATAGTTGGATAATGTTCTTCAGGAGGCTTCTCGTCGTCTTTATTGGACATATTGATCTGATGATAATAAGGATATTAAAATTATATAGTTAAAACTTTTATAATGATCACTATAATTATTAAGTTAAATTAAAATTTAACATAAAATTACTTTATTAATTAATAGAAATTACAAGTTATTAAAAAGACTTTATCAGTATTTAAAATCAAATATTAAAAATTTTATAAGCTACATTAATATGATATCAAGAGTTCTCATAATGGCTCCTGGTGGAGTTCTCTGTTATTCAAAAAATTTTTTTAGTGATCTTCAAGAAACAGATAATTTAATTGAAGAAGATCTAGTAGGAGGCTTTCTTAACGCTATTACTACTTTTGCGCGTGAGATTCAAGGAGGAGTTATAGACTCATTAAATTTTAGAAATTTTAATTTTCTTTATTCCTACGACGATGATTTAGGTTGTATGTTCGTAGTTGTTATTGATATTGATGACTTAGAAGATGAAGCTAGAGTTAAAATTGAATTAATGAAAGAGGAATTTCTAAGAAGATATCGAGACGAAATAACTAACTTTTATGGTAACATCTCAGTTTTTGAGGATTTTGATGAGTTTATAGAGGAAAATATCTTTATTCCACCTAAAGTGTTTTTAGTAGGGGAGCCAAGTGTAGGAAAAACTACGATTTTAAATTTATTTCCTGGAGAAACAATATTGGAATTAGACGAAGATCTTAACGAAATAATCCAAAAACCAGTTGAAATAGAGGGTTTAAGGAATATTAAACAAATCTTATTAAGAGAATTTGATCTAAAAGATTTGGTTGATAAATCAAAACTTTACAGGCCATTACTTAACACAGCTGATGTAATATGTATTGTATCTAATTCGGCTGCTAGTAATTTATCAAGAACAAAAAGTTTATTTAATCGACTTAGAAAATTAGTTAAAAAAGCAGATTTTTATCTAATTGCCAATTTCCAAGATTTAAAGGACTATGCTTTTGATCTTAAAAAAATTGAAGAGATGTTTGATGGAATAGAGGTAATTGGATTCTCAGCCATTAAAAAGAAAGCAAATGAAGAATTTAGTGAAATATTAATTGATATAGTAAATAAATCAGTTTTAGAAAAAATTGAAAGAAGAATGTCTACCTAATTTTTATAGACTAGGTAGATATATATGGAAATTTAATATAAACATAATTTTAAGAATAACAATGACTATTGACGATAATTACGTTTTCCCGGTTTATATCATTGATAATGTGCTAAATAAAATAAATGAAATATGCGCACTTCATGAACTTGAGGTGTTTGGTTATCTCGTAGGAGATATTTTTAATTGGAAACATCAAAAATATGTAGTAATCTCAAATCAGATTTATGTTGAAGGGCAAAATATTCAAAAGTCAGGAAAGGTGTCTCAAAACGCATCTCAGAGCGTCTACAAGGAGGTTTTTCAATTCCTCTAAACACAGCCTGACGAAATCAACGGAGGTTGAAAAAATGGCCGATAGGAAGCCTGACGATTTACCCTCAATATGAAG
>JBHLLE010000278.1:0-273 GCA_048885945.1 Candidatus Hermodarchaeota archaeon
TAATAAATGAGATTCTAAACTAAATAGATTGTAAAATAAAATTCTTTAGTTAAAAATTTTAAATTAAATTATTCATAAGACATTGTAATCATCTTAAAACACATCATTTGTGGAAATCTTAAAATTTTAATTTAAGAAATGATTTTAATATTAAAATGGAATTAGAGGAAACTTATAAAAGCGATAATTTTTTAAAAAATTCGTATATCTTAATGGTAGGTTACTTTTTATCTTCATTAATATCAAGTATAGGAGCAATTATTGTTATAAGAT
>JBHLLE010000278.1:283-1391 GCA_048885945.1 Candidatus Hermodarchaeota archaeon
GGGCGCGTGCACGAGCCGTAGGGATAAACCGCTGGTAGGCTTGCACGGCTTCGTCCGTCAATTCCCAGCGATTCCACAGGCCGAAATGTGCCTGGTGAAAGAAAATAATCTCAAAAATGTTAGAGATGTAATAAAAATTAATTTAACTTTTAAATTAATAATTGGAACTTGTTTTACGCTTTTAGTTTATTTCTTTTCTGCTTACATTGCTAGTGAGATTTATGGGATTCCGGAGGAAGATATGATTATTTTAATTCAAATTGCATCAATAGGTATTATCTCAAATATTCTGTATGAAGCTCTTAATTCTTTTTTTTTAGGAGCTCAATATGTAAAAATTGTTCAAATAGGGACTATAATTCGTACTTCATTAAGGTCAACAATCTCTATATTTTTAATATTATTAGGTATGACTTTATTGGGACCACTGATAGGTTTAGTTCTTTCTCCTGTTATTGTTGTAATTATTTATTTTATAATATTGAAAAAGAAGTTCTTTTTAAAATTAGATAAAAAAGAACATGTGGAGTGGAAAATGTCTAAAAAAATGTTTAGATATGGTTCTCCCCTCTTACTTTATTCTTTAATTATTGGTGTTGAAGCTCAATTGTATGTTTTAGTTTTAACACTCTATGGTTTTATAATTGAAGTTAGTTATTTTAATGTTGCAGTTGTAAGTGCAGCAGCAATAGGTATTATCACTAAATCTTTATCATTTACTTTATTTCCTATCTTTTCTAAAAAAGACTGGAATCTTAATCAAGAAAGAAATAAGTTAATTAAGACTTTTTTATTTTCGTTAAAATTTTGTAGTATTTTAATTTTACCTGTAACAGTTCTTCTAATTATATTTGCTTCTAATACTTTTCCAATGATTTTTGGGGACCAATACAGAGAAGCTTCTCCATTTATCTCAATATATTTTATAATCTTTTTACTTTCACCTTTTGGCTCATATTCTATACCAGCTTTTTTTAATGGACAGAAAAAGACTAAGTATGTATTATATATTGAATCATCCAGGGTGATTTTAAGTTTAATATTTACTCTAATATTAATAAATTTATTTGGAGCTATGGGCTTGATTGTAGGAATAGTAATTGGAACA
>JBHLLE010000278.1:1401-5540 GCA_048885945.1 Candidatus Hermodarchaeota archaeon
GTAATCTTTGGTAATATTCTAATTCGCCTAAAATATGGAAAAATTATGTTTACTAATTATAAAAATTTGTTTATAATTTTAATACTTTCAATCTTTTCAGGTTTAATAACTTATTTTTTATATAATAATGTAATTGAAATCTATTTATCTGGAGATAATGCAATTTTAAACATAATGAAACTATTAATAGCATTTATTTTTTATTTTGGTTTATTTTTCTTCTTAATTGGAATTTTTTCTCAGATTTCAATTGAGGAATTGACATTTTTTGAAAATAGTTTCAAAAATTTTCCAATCGTTAATAATATCATTTCTCTAATAATTAGAGTAGAAATTAAAATAATATCAATAAGAAAAAACAAATAATTCTTATGGAATTCCCCAATTTATTTAATAATTAAATATTTCTTAAATAGAACCTCATTTACCATTAGATATTACCAAGGTGTAGTGAATTGAATATTGGCATTTTCTTCATGCATCCCCCAGGAGAAAGTATGGGGTCAATATTTCGTGTAAGAAGTTTATGCTTAGGTTTAACTAGATTATCACATAGATGTTTTGTTTTTACTCCATTTAATTATTATGAAAACTGGGGTCCACTTGTGACATTTATTTCAATTCCAGTTGTAAGCTCAAGTAGCGAAATACAAAAACAAATTTATAAAACTGCGAGAAAAATTTTAGATCTTCGAAATTTTTCCAATTTTTCTATATTAAATCCAAGATTTTTAGATATAATAATCTCGCGTATTTCTAATGGATTATTAAATATTATAAAAGAAAAATCAATGGATTTAGATGTAATTATAGGAGAAACTGAAATAGGAGGATTAATACTTACAAAAATTAAAAATAAATTGAATTGTCCTATAATTACGGATTACCAAAATTATTGGCCAGAAGAACTAGTTGAACATAAAATTATTAAAAGATATGGAAGACGCTATAAATATCTTATTGAATTGGAAAAAAAAGTTATAAATAAATCAGATATGATCTTTACTGTTAGTGATATATTAAGAAAATTTCTATTAAAAAATTATTCTGATTTAGAAGAATCGAAAATTAAAACAGAAATTATAGGAAGTCTTCCAATCTTCGATAAACCAAGAAAAAAAGAATTCCCTCCAAAAATAATTAACTCTGGAATGGTAGTTCATAGAAGCAATTTTAAATATTTCTTCAAGAGTTTACCATTTGTTCTTAAAGAATATCCTGAAACTCATATATATGTTACAAAAAAGGGTGAAAAATTGAAAGAAACTATGAAATTAGCAAAAAAAATGAAACTAAATGTTAACTTTTATTGGAAAGATACTTATCAAGAATTTATTGAACTACTATCTCAATGCCATGTAGGTATTGTTACATCTACTTATGAATTAACACGAAGATTTGGTTTTGTAACTAAGATATATGATTATTTATCCGTTGGTATACCCATTGTTGGAAACGATATTGGTGGTTGGATTAAAATTGTTGAAAAAGAGAAACTTGGATTATTATCGTCAAAGGATCCTAAGGATTTAGCAGAAAAAATATTATTTTTTATCAATAATCCCGATATGACCTATGAATATGGTGAACGAGGGATTGAATTTTTAAAAAAAAGGCATAATGTAAAGTATTCTGCTCAGAAAATTATAGATCATATACAGAATATTTCACACTTAAAATAGGAATATCTCTTTAGAAAATCATTTTAAATTCAATTAAAAATTACACTTTTAAATCAATATACATCAATTTATATATGGACATATTAAGCAAGTCAACTATCCTTTATATAAATCAGACACGACAGGAGAACTTTGAAAAATTAATAGGAAAGGGAATTTCTGAAGCTTTATCTTGGTATAATGATTTTGAACAAATAATATTTCTATGTTATTCTTCCACAGGTAATTTCCTTTATAAAAAAAAGCATGATAATTGTTATCTTATCGGAATTCCCTTTGATTTATCATCTACAACATTTAAATCAATTTTTAGTATAGGTAAAAATTATATCGATCTATATTTTTTTCTAAATCGATTAAGTAATAAGACTAAAATAGATATTGTTAGAATAGAAAATTTACTTATTTCTGGTCTACCTGCTTATATATTTTGTAAAATTAAAAATATTCCATATGTAGTTTGGCTAGGAGGATTTGAAAGAAAATCATTATTTATAAAGTATAAAAAAAATATATTTACTTATTTCTTATCTAAGTTAATAATTTTATTTGAAAAGATTATTTTAAAAAATTCCAATTTCGTTTTTGCTGTTACTAACGAATTATTAGACCTTACAGAAAAAAGGAATGTTAAGAATAAAATATTAAGTCCAAATTTTGTTGATTTATTAAAATTTAAAAATTTAAAAAAGCAAAATACATCAGATTCTAATAAAAAAAGCAAAATCTTATATGTAGGGCGTTTTGAAGAAGAGAAGGGGATCAAAGTACTTATGAATGCTATAAAAATTCTTTCATTAGATAATTTTGAAACTGAATTTTTATTAATTGGTGATGGCTCATTAAAAGAATGGATATTAAACTTTTTAAAAAATAATAATCTCAAAAATGTTAAGTTGCTTGGGAGCTTTAGCCATGAAGAAATGCCATTGATGTATAATATGGCAGATATCTTTGTCTTACCATCGTATACTGAAGGTTCTCCAGCATCTCTGATTGAAGCAATGAGTTGTGGTATAGCGTCAATCGCTACAGCAGTCGGTTTATGTCCAAGTTTAATAAAAAATGGAAAAAATGGAATCCTTGTTCCTTCCGGAAAACCTTTAGAGATCGCGAATGCAATTAAAAAATTGATTATGAACAAAGATTTATTAGAAAAAATCAGTAAGAATGGAAGAAAAGCAGTAGTTAAATATACAAAGAACTATAAAAAAATTCATAAATACATGTATGAGAAAATTTTAAATCAATAAAAAACTAAGATTCTTTAAATAAAGACTTGCTAATTAATTTTTAATTATAGATTTTTCTTTAATAATAAACTTAAGGAAATATTTTATGGAATATATTATTGGTGGAAACCATAAGAATCCAGAAATGATAATTGACACAGCAATTAAATTTTTTGAAAAAAGATTTTCAAAATCATTTGAATTCGAAGGGATTAAAGAGGAGAAGTATTTCATAGGGATTATTATCAATAAAAACAATGACAAAAAGAGAAATACCTCTTTTTTTGATAATAATAAAGTATTTAAAAGTCTATATTATCATGAAATACCAAAAATCTTAGAAGATAAAAAAAATATAGAGCCTCTTGATATTGTAAATTCTCTACAGAATGATTACATTTTTGCTGTTTATAACCGAAATAAAGGCATTAAAGTCTATAAAGATATATTCGCAAGAGAAAAGATATATTATACTTTAAAATATCCTTATGTCTTTAGTACATCTTTTAAATTTTTAATATCTTTGCAAAATAAAAGAAGATTAAATCCTAATGCAGTAGTAAGGTATCTAGGCAATGGGCTTAATATCGGAGAAGAAACTGTTTTCCTAAACATTAAAAGATTAGATATAGGAGAATATTTATATTTAAATGATAAAAATATTCAAGTTCATAAAGATTGGAATATAAATAAAAGCTATTTCGAAGTTCCGCATCATAATGTTAAAGATATTTCTTTTTGGGTTGATCATATCTATAATGTTTTTAAGAAAGCAATGGAATTTCCTAGTAAAAAGCCTATTTTATCAATGATGAGTGGTGGGTTAGACTCCACGATTATCACTTCTATTTTTGCAAAGGAATTTGATATACCAATTGAAGCTCTAACAATTAAAGTACCAAATTATAACGAAGAAGAGGTTGAAAAAGCAATCGAAGTTGCTGAATATATTGATATTCCTCTTCATGTAAAAGAATATCAAATAAAAAGTTTAGAAGGATTAAAGGATTCTTTTTCTGAGATTTTTAATATACTTGAAGAACCTTTAGGAGGGACTGCATATTTTTCGAGATACTTTGCTTTTAATGAGGTATTGAAACTTAAAGGTAGGAATATTATGTTGGGAGAAGGAGCAGGTGAAGTGATGAGTTATTTGAGGCATAATGTATTAAATAATTTTAAATATACAAATTACATATTCCACATTCCTATCAAGATGAGAATT
>JBHLLE010000279.1:0-5518 GCA_048885945.1 Candidatus Hermodarchaeota archaeon
TCTTACGGTATTTTTTTTTATACCTAATGGAGCAAGAGTAGAAATACTCTCAGATGGAACTCAGTTATCACCAGTTTGGAGTCTTCCATTTACAGTATATGTATTATGTATTTTATTCATAACTTTATTTCTATGTATCTGGAAATCAATAAATATTTGTAAAAATATTGAAAATGAAATATTACTGAAGAGATTCAAATATTTTGTAATCGGAATGCTATTCCTCTTTTATCTTCCAATCGGGGCATCCTTTTCCAATTATTTGAATATTCCTTTAATAAGACAATTATATTCAATATCAGCTCTTATAATTATTCCCGGTTTGATCTTTATATATCATGGAATAGGTAGAGGCCTTCAAGATAATAAATTTAAACTTAAATAAACGGATCTTTAATGTAAAAAAATCATGGAACCCATCCTAAAGCTACGATTAATCCTTTATAGTTAAATACTTCATACTTCTTTATACCAGCATCAGTCAAATCTTTTTCTAAATCTTTTTCTGAAAAGATTCTCTCTTTTACGGTCAAACCATATATTCTCAACATTTCATCAGCATAAAAATTTTGGGTAATTGGCAATTCTTCTCTTCCATAAAAAACGATTACTCCATTTTTTTTTGTAATTCTTACTAATTCTTTAAGTAAATCTACTCTTGAAAGACCATAGAAATTCATATTTCTTAAATATCCTGAAATGAAAGCTGTTCCAAAAAAATCATTAGGTTCTCGAATAACTTTTTTATACATGTTAGAAAAGTTGAAGTTTTTTAATCCCATTTTTTCAAGGTCTTCGTATATTTCCTTATCAGAGAGGATTGAAACCTCTTGCGCTAATTCTTTAAATAAATTCATGAATTTGAAATCAATAATGTCATTTAGCCATACTAATAATAGAGTGTCAACTTTAGGGAGGTTGATTTTTTCAAGAAGAATTTGTGCTAGTTCTTTTAGAAATGCAAAATCATCAATTACAGATCTTAAATGTTGTTGTGTTATTATATTTAAAGCTTCCAAAGTGATACTAGTTGACTCTACAGAGTCAATTTTCTTTTTCTTTTCTTTGTTATAATTAAATTTAACAAGCCCTCTTTTTTCAAGGTTTTTGAGACTATTATAAAAACTGGAAGTAGAAAGATTAACCTCTTCCAGACTATTAGAGAAAAGATCTTCAGTACTTGAATAATCTTTCTTTTTCTGACGTACTAGTTGATTTATTTCTTGATAAAGGATATATCTTACTACCGGTGATTTGTGTTTATTAAGCTTTTCTAAAGTTAGCATTTCTATTCCAGAAAGATTCAAAACATCTCTAGTATTTAGCAATTGAGCTTTGGGAAGACTATTTTCATTTTCATTATTTGTACTTGGAGTATTCATTATCATTATAATATTGAATTTGTGTTATATAAAATTTTTCAAAATTGAAATTTTATCTGTTTAAATTTAGAAAAAAATATTTTTCTTAATAAAAAACCATTTCATAAACCTAATAAATTAAAATTCTAATCAATATAAAAGTTTTGAATATAATTAAATAAATTTTAAGATATAAAAGTTAATTAAATTCTCTAATTCAAGGCTTTAATAATTCTAATCTGAGTTCCAAATCTGGAAAAATAAGAATGAATCTCCGAAAAAGAAAAAACTTAAATATAGAAAACTACTTTAATAAAATTAGAAAACAAAAAAAATGCTTAAACTTTAAGCATTTTGCATAGGTTAATTTAAGAATAAATTAAAATCAGTTATGAGAAGGGAAAAATTCCCAATTTAATTAAGAATATTAAGAAAAATGTTCTTATCAAATAAATTATCTATTCAAAGTCATTTAGGAATCATTAGAAGTGTGGTGGATACTAATGGGTGAATTTGTTTTAGTGCCAAAAGAAATTATAAAAGAATGTAAATTGAGGATTTCATGCGTAATAAATAGGTTAGATCTTAATAGAAGGTCAAAAAGGCGCTTAAAAAAGGAAATTATCGCAATTTATGAGAAATTAGACGGTTAAAGGATTAAAGAATGAAAATGATAAATTTAAAAATTAAGCGTAAAAAGTTGGATATTCCATGGATATTTTTGATGAAATTTTAGAAGAATACTTTTTTAACGTTGAATGCGTGAATTCTATGATTGAATGGCGCAATCTTGCGCTAACTCGTTTTCTTAACAAATATTCAAAAATTCTTGATTTTTCTCAAATTCAAAATGGGATTTTATTAATCTTTGCACTATCAAGTGATTTCATGCACGATGATTTTCTTCTATGCAGTAAACCTTTAAACAATCTCTTAAATCCAGAGAAGGATAAAATCAAAAAAATATTAAAATTAGAAATTTGTAATGGTAAAATTGGCTAATATTTTAAAATTAATGATAATAATGAATACAATAGATTTTAAATTATATAAATATAGGATGGATGTGTCTTGGTAAATATATTCATTGTTGAAGATGATATGTCAACCATGTTTCTTTTTCAAAAGTATTTAGAATTAAATGGTCTAAAAATAGTAGCATCCGCTAAAAATGGGATTGAAGCAATTAATATGTATAATACCCTTTCTCCTAAACCCGATCTTATTTTAATGGATTATCAAATGCCAGGTATAAATGGAGCCGATACTACTAAAGAAATTCTAAAAATTGATAATAATGCTAAGATAATAATTATGAGTTCTGATAAAAGTGCTAAAAATAATGCATTGTCTGCAGGAGCAGTAAGTTTTAGGGAAAAATCTCTGCCCTTTAGTTCCTTTATTAATGATATTAAAAGGGATATTTGTAAGATATTGTGCCCTAAAGGAGTATCATAAAATATGTCGTTCCGAGAGATAAAAGAATCGATGAAAATATATGTAGGAGATCCTATAACTTTTTGATAAGCTCTTCAAAATTTTTTACTGCTTCTTCGTTTTCCCTCATCGAACATCCGACATCTCCAATGTGTTCTAATTCTGGCACTCTTTTTTTAATACTTTTACATGTTTTTTTCCACATTGTAGGACTTCCTGAGGTTCCAAAACAGATGAGCTTTTTATTTTCTAAATTCTTTTTTCCAATTAATTTTACAACACTCTTGAAACTCATTGCAGGTGCTCCAGCATGAGTACACGATCCAAGGATAAGTAAATCGTATGGTTTAAAATAATTCTCTTGTTCTTTAATTTGAGATTTTATTTCTTTATCCCGAAATATATCTACTTGATGACCATTTTTTTCAAGAATATCTTTCATTTTATTGGCAAGCTCTTCTGTATTCCCTGACATTGTATTATAAATTATAATTGACTTCATAGATTAACTTAATTTTCTCTAATATTAAGATTTTACTTCAATATCTAATTTTTAAGTAAATAACTTTAAAATAAAGATAAAAATAATTTATTTCTAAGTTAAATTAGAAGTATTTATTGAACCAACAAATCTTTTGTCCTTTAGAAATAAAATGATATAAATAACTCCTATTACTAGCGACCACAAAATAAATAGATACAAGGCCACAATTCCAATGAAGAAAATAAGAATAGATCCCATTATTAGAGCTATTATTATTTGAACTTTTAGTAGGATATCTATCATTTTTACTCGCTCTATTTCTAAAATTTCGTCCGGTTTTTTAATAAGTATAAATATTACCAGTGCAACCCCCATTATAATTAAACTTATTGTATAACCTAAAACTGAACCCTCTGGTAAAGTTCCTTCTAAAACTCTGCCTAATAATAATAGAATATTAAACGCTATAGCTAAAATCCATCCAATAGGTCCCATTTTTTTATCAACTTCACTCCGCTCAATTATGGAATTAGCGAAATAAAGGGCAAAAACACTTTGAAGGATTCCCCACCAAAAAATATTAGCTAAAATAAGGTAAAATAGGTTAATTCCTAGAAAAAATGGTTCATTAAACACACTACCCGTGGTAAATGTCTCGTGGAACAAACCAAATATGAATCCCACAAGTAAGACGTGATGATCTCTTAGTTTAAATCGTATGATTAAGTCTTCTAATATGCTAAAATAAGAAAGATAAAGTAAAAATAGCGAGATCGTGAGAATAGGATTTAAAAATCCTATTATACTATGAACCCAGTATTCTAGTATAAGATTAAATATAACACAAATTAGAATTCTTTTTTGCTTCTTGCTAATGTTCATAAGATCACTTGATAAAATTAATTATTCCTTTAATCTATTTAAAGCTTAACTTACTTATTACTCCATTTAAAAATTATATATAATAATGATTAATAATAAAGATACTGAGAAATTAGCGATAGTGTAATTTTAAAAGAAAATTGTGAAAGAATTTTGTTTTATAACTCTCATTTTTCTTTCCTATGAGTTTATTCTCTAAATAATTTGAGTCTTCATACTAGATTATAAGTTTTTCATATTATTTATAAATGATTTTTCATACTAGATTATAATTTATTAATACTGAACATCAATACGAAAAAAAATTAAAAAATAATAAAGAATTAACGAAAAATTATTTGAGGTGTCTTGTATACATATTCCAGACGGACTCCTTGACCCAGTTACCACTGTTGTTTTATTAATCGTTTCTATAGTGGTTTTGGTGATTGGAGTTAAAAAAATAAATAAGATCTTCGAAGAAGAAGATTCTGAAAAGTTAATCCCATACATCGGAGTATTGGCCGCTACGATTTTTGCATTTCAGTTTGTTAATTATCCAGTCCCTGGAGGAACTAGTGGCCATTTGGTCGGAGGTACTTTAGTGGGTGTAATCCTAGGACCTTACGCAGCAGTTATCGTCATTTTTATGATATTATTAGTTCAATCCTTTTTTGGGGATGGAGGAATTACTGCGATAGGAGCAAATACTTTTAATATGGGAATAATAGGCGGCATAGTAGGATTTTATATAGTAAAACTATTAATTATGGTTTTAAATAAAACAAACCTCGAAAAAGAAATGAAAGTTACTATTGCTACAGGTATCGGATCTTACATCGCAATTGTTTTAGCTGCATTTATGGCGGGTATTGAGATAGGACTTGGAGGAGTAATTCCTATGGAAGTCGCAATTCCTGCAATGGTATTTTGGCATCTTATCATCGGAATCGGAGAAGCAATAATATCGGCTTTGATTGTATTTTTTATTTATAAAGTTAAACCGGAAATTATTACTACAGAGGAAATGTTGGGGGTGGAATAAGCAATGGTTGACTTTGAGAAATATAAATGGCCTATTTTAACAGTGGTTATCATTATTATAGTTTTAATGATTATGATTGCTATTGGATTTACTATAGGTATTTTATCTGAGGATCCTGATGGATTAGAGAGAGTGCTAATTGATGCTAGAGGAGAAGAATGGGTAGAAAGTTTACCATCTCCTTGGGAACCCATACTTGGATGGATAGATAATGACTATATTGCGGGAATTATTGGAATACTATTATCAATAGTCTTAATTACCGGAGCCTTCTATGTAATCATATATCTAAAGAAAATACAATCTTAATTTAAAATTTTTTACAAAACA
>JBHLLE010000280.1:0-5503 GCA_048885945.1 Candidatus Hermodarchaeota archaeon
TTTAGTGTTTATTCAATTTAATATTTAACATTTTTATTAAAAAAGTTTTAATTTATAGAGAAAAATGAAGTTAATTTATTTTAAGTGTTTTTCGCTTATTTATTACGATTAAACCAATAATTCCAATAGATATGAACAAAAGATGATAATTTCCAAAAGGTATAGCATTATTTGACTCACTATTATTACTACTATCACCGTTATCAGATAATTCTGGATTCCCCAAAGGATTTGGAATATCATGATAAAATAGATATATAGTATTAATATTGCTTCCATCACTGCTTACCCCTGCAATATAATTTCCAGTTAAAGATAAAGCTACTAGTCTTACTTCAGCACCAGAGTCGTAGCTCCAAATAGAATTATTGGACGATTTATGATATAAATACATGTGATTATCTACACTTCCAGCTAAAATGTAGTTTCCATATAAAGATATGTCTACTGAATTTACACTATTTCCAGATTCTGCTTTCCAAATTGGTTCATTTAGTAAATTATCAAATAAATACGTCATATCCTCTTGGACATTTCCTACGGTAATATAACCTCCCTCAGGAGAAATAGCTAAATCATCTTTTCGAACACCATGAAAAAAGCCCATTGGGGGTTGACTTTCTGATGAGGATTTATTAAATGTATAAAGATTATCATTTTCACTACAATGTACAGTAAAATAATTGCCGTCTAAAGACATATCAACTTCATTTACCGGTCCTACAGTCTCATATATCCACATCTCTTTTTTCAGATCTTCATTTGTATTGTTAAAATAATAAACCATTCCATTACTATAATCATTTCCTGCTACGATATAATAAATATCATCTGTTTTATCATATCCTATATCAATTGAAGTAATTTCACTTAATATATCATATCTCCATTCATAATTTTTAGGATCTGTGTTTGAATTATTGAAAAAATAAATATATCCTTCGGATTTTAGCGAATATTTATCCCCTGCTACTATATATTTGCCATCTGGAGAAATAGCAACTGATTTTATAAAATCATCTGTTTTATAACTCCATTCTAATACTTTATCATCGAAAGAGGTGCAATTAAAAAGAGTAACGTTTCCATTTTCATCTCCAACTGCTATATAATCACCCTTACTGGATAAATCCATCGAAGTTATCGGAGAATTCATTTCATAATTCAATAATGTATTGTTATTATCATTATTAAACAATGTAATATTATTCCCGATGACAGCACATACATATTTTCCATCGTCTGAAATAGCTAAATGATTTACATCCTGAGATGTTGTAAAATTCCATTTTTCAACTATTGTATTGCTTGTAAATGGTACCAATTGTTGATTATGATAATCATCTTTATTATCTAATTTAAAATTACCATTTTCTGGAACTATGAATATAGAAACTGGTAATAAAAGAATGCTAAAAAGAATTAATACCAAAGTAATTCGCTTATTTATCACTTGAATTCCTCTTATTTTTAGTAAATGATTAAGTTTTTCCTTATTTTTTGATTAAAATTTAAGTATTGAATCTTGATGACCTTACTTAAATTAATCTTTACTGATTTTGATCACCTAACTTATCAATAGTTAAAGATATTGAAAAATCAGCACCTTTTTCTGATTGCCATTAAAATTTTAATTCGAAATTCTATTATTATCTCATAAATTCACAAACATAAATTTTAAAAAAATTAAGATCACTACATTAAATAAAGAAAGATGAATTATTTTCTTCCTTTAAAAAAATTATTAATATTAGAATTAAGAATATGACAATTACATCTGAATATATAGAAATAATAAAACATATTGCTAGAACTATTGAAATACCAGCTATTCAAAAAATTTTTTTCCCAGATTATAATATCAACAAAATTTCAAAAAAGTCTAATTTTGGAGCAATAGAATTAGAAGATGGAACAATTGGAGTTATTTACATTAATTTGTCTGAAAAAGTAAAAGAGAGAGGTTCTAATACGGATCCTATGGAATTTGTAGGAATGAATATATTTGACCTTGCTAAGAAATTTTCTTCTTCTGATAAATTTGAAAAAACTATAGGTTTAGGAGCAATTAATGCTATAAGCCAATATATCTTTAAAAAATCAGATTTTCAATTTGATTTAGCAACGGATTCTTTAGGATTAGTAGATTTAAATTCGAAAGATAAAGTAGGCATGGTGGGTTTTTTTCCTCCTTTAGTTAAGATTATTGAAGAATTGGATATTCCTCTAGTTGTTATTGAATTGAATATGAATCTTGTTCAAACAACAGAGAAATGGGAAGTGACATTAGATTCTAATAGACTTAAAGAGTGTAATAAAGTGTTAATTACTAGTACGACAGTTTTAAATAGTACTGTAGATAGTATTTTAGAAAAATGCTCTCATGCAGAAAAGATTTCCATGGTTGGTCCTACTGCGGGTTTCCTCCCGGATCCCTTATTTAAACGTAATATTGATGTAATAGGAAGTACTTTCATACACGATTCAAATCTCTTCATGGAACTAATAACTCAGAATAAACGTTGGGGGCCATCAACTAGAAAGTATTGTATTCAGAGAAAAAATTACGATGGATTTGTTTCATTATTAAAAAAAGTTACACGATAAATAATTATGTCTGAGAGTATATCGCATAAATTTTTGTTTTTCCCTAAATTTAAATTTGTCTGACCTTACCTTTATTTAAAAAAATAAAATTTCAATAAAAAAGGGTATAAAGGGATGTCAGACTATAAACGTTTAAAATGTCCAGATTGTGGCAATGAGAATCCAAGGATGCTGCATGAAGAAAACGATAAAAGTGAAGTATTGTATTACTCAATGCAGGGAACTCCTGTATATAAAAAGATAATAAAATGCGGAGAATGCGGAAAAACATTTAAAAAGGATTAATTAGTAATTCCTATTTCTCTAGGTAATTTTTTTATAATCTCTTTAGAAGTTTTTAGAATATTTTCATGAATCCTAATTCAATATTTATTTGAAAATACTTTAAGATAATTTATAAAAAGGTTTTTGGATTTATTTCTTTACTATATAGTATTAAATGGTTTAATAGTAACTCCATCACTAAAAATAATATCTTTAAATAAAGATTTTTTTAGAACATGATAAGCATGAAGTTCTAATATAACGATATTACCTTTCTTACGCCACATACTATTTTCTTCCATAGGATTATTATGATAAATATCGATTAACCTCTCTTTGAGTATTATTGGTTTAATTATTTTAAATCTAGTAGAATCAAACCACTCGGCTGAACCATCGTCGTAATCAAAATGTAATGTGCTAGGAAAATATCCGATTATTTCTGCGATTAAATTAGAAGGAGAGTTCTCTCCGGTTATATTATTATTTAAGGGTATTATAATTCACCTACATTACCAAAAACTTAATCTAATTTAATGATAATATAATTTTATTATGCGCTTTTAACATATCTTTCATTATTAGTTCCATTGCATCTTTAATATCAGTTAAATTTTGATCCGAGGGTATACTTCTTTTAGCGTTGACACTAGCCATTAAAATTTCATTTAATCCGCGAAGAATCATGTCTGGACTATACCAAGGGCGTTTTGAAGCCCACCATTGTTGACACGAATGTATGCCTCGATCCAAGAGATTTCGAGCATTATCAAATATCTTCTTCCTCTCGAAATCCATCCCTTCGTAATATTTAGCAGAAAGATGGATTAAGGTTAACGCATACATGAAAAATTTATGTTGTTCAATGTGAATCTCATTTTTAGGGTCAAACCAAAGGGGAAATGGTACATCATGAGCGATATCATATGGCATAGTTGACCAACTAGACTCGCGTGGATCTTGTTTTTGACCTAAAGGGAACTTATCGATTATTTCTGATATAGTGCATATTTTTATATCGTTTCTATGTGGTATAGCTTGAAATAAGGGTATCAAAAAATTCGATATCGCATGTTTAACATGATGTCCGAATGTTTCTCCATCCATAGCTATTATTACATAATAATCTTCAGAGGTATTTCGATAATATAATCGTCTAATAAACGCATCCACGTTATTAATTTTGTCAAATGCACAATCAATAGAAATATAATCGTCTCTAAAAATCAATTTTAATTTGTTTGGGTGATGAGAGATAAATGTGGTTGGAAAATCAGGTAACGTATTTGCAATTCCACTCATAATAATCCAATCAAAACCTTCTTTTTTAACCGATGAGAGGACTTCTTCGTTTACAGCCATTTCAGGGGGAAAGAAACCTCTTGGATTAAATAATTTTCCAAAAAAGTGTTGGTTTGTTTCATTATTCAACTTAATTTGACGTCGTATTTCAGGAGCAGGAATAAGGGGTAATAAAGGATGGAATTTTGCCGAACCTGTAAACTCAATTTGTCCTTTTGAAGCGAGGTTAGTTATACCTTCAATTAAATCAATGTAGCCATAATCATGTATTTGTTCGCACAATGTCCCGTTTATATTTAACGTAATTTTTGCTTCTGGATGAGCTTTCAAAGCGTCAATAATTGGGCGATAAGATTCGTTTACTATTTGTTTAATCACGGGAGCAATCTGTACTGGGGGTTGGTATATATGAAATAAAAATGCAAAATAAACGACCATAATAATATTTAGACCTTATACTCTTATATTTATATATTAATTTCCATTAAATCTTCTGGGATTATTATTGTCTTATTTAATTCTATCTCCGCTTGAGATCTAAATTTTTCAATTTGATGAATATAGGTTGAGGCTATATGAACCATTGCAACTTGACCGCAGTTGGATTCCCTCGCTAATTGGGCGAGATCATAAGGTGTAGAATGACCATATTTATGGGCTACTTTTTTAAATTCGCTGGGAAAGGTAGATTCGAAAATCAGAAAATCGCAGTTTTTTGCTAGCTTAATAAGATTTTCTGAAGGTGCTGTATCACCAGAATAGCATACGCTTTTTCCATCCCTTTCAATTCTATAAGAAAAACCTAAAATACTGTGATCCACCCTTGCTGCATTTATATTGTAGTCTCTATTTATAGTTTGGAATTCACTTGTATCTTCTAACTCAAAAAAATCTATCTCAAAATGAGTTCTCATTCCCTTAGGAGTATTTATTAAATCAAGAATTTTGTTAATTGTATCTTTTGTGTGAGGAGGTCCAATAATTTCTAAATCTTTTTTACGACCAGTAAGCCAATAATACCAAAGTAAAGAAAATATTCCTACAAAATGATCATTATGAAGATGGGTTAAAAGGATTCTGTTAATGTTTATGGCACCAATTTTAAGCAGTTTTTGAGTAGTGCCTTCTCCGCAGTCCAAGAGAAGATCTTGATTTATCAAAATGGACGGATAACTCCTGTCAGCTGTTAAAAAACTTCCTGCAGTGCCAATAAAAGTGATTTTCATCCTTATTCTACCTACTATTTTTTTGGTGGACCTTGACGAATTCTTTCCAACATTTTTTCTGAAGAATTATTAAATCTCAACGCATTTATATTTCCACTCCACCA
>JBHLLE010000281.1:0-5503 GCA_048885945.1 Candidatus Hermodarchaeota archaeon
TTATTATTTTTATTAAATAGTCTCAGAAACCATGATTAGAGAAAAAGAGTTAATAATGGAACAATCACATGATTTTATAAAAAAAAACTTAATACATATCTATATCTTGCATAAATCTGGTTTGCCTCTTTTTGATTATTCGTTTTGTAATAAGAATAGAGAATATGACTCGTCGTTAATTTCAGGAGGGATTATTGGAATTATAAACATATTAAGGGTATTCATAAAGGCAAATAAACACTTACAAATGATTGATCATGGTGATCGTAAGATTATTTTTGAAAGGAATAAAACCAAGGAGATTATTTTTGCTCTTATTGTAAAAGAGGATTCTCACATTATTAGGCAGAAATTAAAAAATATTAGAAAAGATTTCGATTATCATTATAATAATTTATTGAGAGATATAAAGGAGACTTGTAATATTACAAAAAAATGGTTAGATTTAAAGAATTTAATAGATAAGGAATTTTAAATTAAGATCTAATTAAACCTAAATTTAATAATTCTAATATTTTTTTATTTAATAAAAATTTTTTAAAGGAATAATTTAAAATAGTCATTATGAAGCGAATAAAGAAATTTGTTGATAAGCTTCTTGATTTTACACATGGTGGATATTATGCCATTCTTTCTTTAATAGCAAGAATCATAGGAGATTTTTTAGCTTTTTTATATATACCCGGTTATAATATCTTTGATAATATGGTATCAGATTTGGGAGTAGGTGACGGTTGGTTCTTTTTTAGCTTAGGATTAATCCTTTCAGGAATAATTTGTATTCCATTCTATATCTCTATGGCAAGATCAATTCATTCTGATGAGAATAATGAGAAGACAAAGAAGATTGGATTGATTTTTTTTTATATTTCTGATATTACCTATATTTTGATTGCTTTTTTTCCAGCTATTGAAAGTAATTATCTGATATTTATTGCTCATGGTTTACTAGCTATAATTACTTGGTTAACAGCGATAACCTACTTAATAATATTTAGTAGATTAATGGAAAAAGACGAAAAATTCTCAAAATTACCCGCTAATTCGGGATATTTCCTAATTATTGTGATGATTATATTTTTATTTACATGGTTGCCTATAATTGAATGGATTATGACATTTATATTCATAATCTGGTTATTAATTATTTCTTCTTACATGATATACCATAAATTATAACAATAATTAGTATACAGTTAATCAGTATTTATTTTTCACAATTAATAAAGTAAATTTTAGTTTTATAGTCTATATCAAATATTTTAAAAATTAAGCAATCAAATTAGATAATTATGGGAAAAATCGTTAATAAATTCTTGAAAATAGCCCCTGGAGGGTATTATGGATTGTTATCTGCATTGATAAGGTTTAGTGGTGACTTTTTAGCTTTATTACTATTTCCAGACTATGATTTTACTAAAAATATGATTTCAGATCTTGGAGTAGGACCGGGAGCTATTTTTTTCAGTTTAGGATTGATATTATCGGGTCTTGTATGTATTCCTTTTTACGTTGAATTTGTAAGAGCACTTGAAAATGAAGGTGTTTACGAAAAAACGAGAAAGTATTCATTAGTACTTTTCTATATAGCAAACACAGCATATATAATGATTGCTATTTTTCCTTCTAATCCATCATATTATCTAATATTTCTAATTCATGGAATTTTTGCGCTAATTTGGATTTTAGCTACAATAATATACTTATTTCTTTTTACTTTTTTAATGGAAAAGAATAAAAAATTTACTAAATTACCAATTTATGTTAGCATACAGCTTTTAGGATGCCTATTTTTATTTTTGTTTACTTGGGTCCCAATATTTGAATGGATGCTGTCGTTAGCATTTTTTGTTTGGTTTATATCTATCTCCTCATACTTAATATATCATAAATTATAAAAAATAATAGTTATAAATTAAATCACCTATTTTTATACAAAATTAGCAGATTTCCTTTTAAATTTATAGCCTATATTGAAAATTTTTAAAATTTCCCAATAAAATTATATAATTATGGGAATGTCTATAGAAAAATTACTCAAGTTAGTTCCAGGAGGAGTTTTTGGGCTATTATCTGTGATTATTATAGTACTTGGAGAATTTTTAGCATTCTTATTTTTTCCGGGATATAATGTGTTAGAAAATATGATTTCAGATTTAGGGATTGGTCCTGGTGGGCTATTTTTCAACTTAAGTGTAATTGTATCAGGCATAATTATTATTCCTTATTACGTTAATCTTGCCAATTCCTTTTCTGGTGAAAAATTAAATATAAATCTGAAAAAGTTTGCAATTACTGTTGCTATCATTTCTTGTTTAACTTACTCGCTGTTAGGAGTTTTTCCATCAGATGAAGATTGGTTTATTATTTATTTTACACATGGAACTTTAGCAGCAATAAGCATAGGAACTGGATTATTATATTTAATTTCGTACAGTAAGTTAATGATACAAGCTGAAAACTTTTCAAAAATCCAAGGTTATCATGGTTTTATCGTTTCTATGTTTTATTTTACTTTTTTAATAACTTGGATTCCAATTGTGGAGTGGATGATGAATTTAGCCATTCTAAGTTGGATAGCAGCTAATTCAATATACATATTATATAAAAGATATTAAATTTGATATTTATTAAATGAAGAAAATTAATAATTTAATCAATATTTTTTATAAGGTAATTCCAGGAGGAGTTTTTGGTCTAACCTCTGTGTTATTAGCTTTTGTATTCGTGGCATTATCATATATAAATTTTCCAGGGTATAACATGATGGAGAATGATGTAAGTGTGCTAGGTATTGGTCCTGGCTTATCAGCACCACTTTTTAATACAGGACTTAAGATTGCAGGTTTTACGGCAATTCCATTTTTCATTTACCTTGGAATTATCTTAAAGAAAGAAAATCACGATTTTAAAACAATTAAAAGAGCCACTTTATTATCTATTCTAGGTTGTGTCTCATTATCTCTTATTGGATTTTTTCCTGTGATAAATCTAACAATGGGGATTATCCACGCAGGATTAGCGTTAGTGTTTTTTATAAGTTCAATTATTAATTTGATTCTCTTTAGTAGATTAATGTTTCATGATGAAAGATTTGCAAAAGTCCATCCATATTTAGGATTTATGACTGCATGCCTAATTGCAATCTATATAGCAACTCGAATTTCTATTATAGAGTGGGTTGTTTTCTTTGTTTTAGGATTTTGGATGATAGATATTAGTATATATACGTTATTTAAGAAATTATAAGTCTTTTTCTTATTGAGTTGTTTTTGTTAAAGTAAAGCAAATTCATATTTATTAGGTAAAAAAAATATATTTAATAATCAAAAAAGTCAATTCTATTTTGATATGAAGATTGAAGATTTAAAAATTCAAAAAGAAATAAAATTGAACGGTAAAAAAGACGCATTAATCGTCGTTGATATGCAAAATGATTTTATACCTGGAGGAGCTTTACCTGTAGAAGAAGGAGATTCAATAATAGGAGATATAAATGAAACTGCTGAATTTTTTAATAAAAGCGATTCTATTGTAGTATTGACTCAAGATTGGCATCCACCAAATCATAAATCTTTCGCAAGTGCTCATCCCGGAAAGAATCCCGGTGATGAATATCAATCGGAGGGAATAGGTCCTGTTCTTTGGCCAGATCATTGTGTACAAAACACATTTGGAGCAGAATTTCATAAAGATCTTAATATTGATGCCAAAAAAATAATACAGAAAGGAATGAATCCCGAGGTTGATAGCTATTCAGGATTTTTAGATAACGATAAAAAAACTAAAACAGGGCTGGCAGACTATTTAAAATCTGCTGGTGTCGAGCGTATTTTTATTTGTGGTTTAGCATTAGATTATTGTTGCTATTTCACTGCTATGGATGGAGTAGATTTTAGTTTTGATGTATTTTTCTTGATAGATCTCACAAAAGGAATCGATCTGCCCCCCGGAAATATTTCAAATTCATTAGAAAACATGAATAAAAAAAATATAAAGTTTGTAAGAAAGAATAGCTTTATCTAAACGATTTATTTTAAATATTTCTAACAATATTTAAATTGCATTTCCTTGTAGATTAATCATTAAATTAATAATACTCTAATAATTGAATATTTATAGTTCAGATAATGATAAAAGAAGATCGTCCACTCATAGCAGAAAGAGTATATTTTAATTTTTTAAAAAAACAGATAACTAAAGCAGAAGCTACTGAATTTTTAATCACTCTAGTTAATAATAGCGACAATGACAGGATTCGATTAAAAAGTATCGAAATTCTAGGTAAAATTTCATATTATACTAAAGATGTGTTTAAATGTCTAGAAAATTGTATTATTTCAGACGAGAATCCTACAATTAGAGCTACCGCTGCAAATATTATGGCTTTTAATTATCAGGATGTGAATTATCCTTCGTTAAAGTGGATGATTGAACATGAAACTTCAATTCATGCATTAAAAACCCTATTAGATGTATTTAAAGAGGTTAATAATAAAAAAATAAAAATCTTAAATAAACATTTAAAAAATAGATTATCTACTATTTATGGTGTCGTTCCAAATGAAACTGAGTTTCTCATAGATTTAGAATTGGAAGTGAACTTTTTTAATATTAATTATCTTAAAATATATTCCACAAATACGATTAGTGGAGTTATTTCTCAACTTAAAAGCAATTATATGATGTGTGCTATAGTTAATGGCCATATAAAAGCTTTAAATTTAAGTGGATGGGGTTTAAATAAAATCCCTCAATCAATTGGCTTATTAACAAAGCTAAAACACCTTATTTTAAGAGATAATTACATCAAAACCATTCCAGAATCAATCGGTATGCTTACCCAGCTTAGCACCCTTGATCTAAGTAACTGTAATTTGATTTCTCTTCCAGATTTTCTTATGAAATTAAAAAAATTGAGAAACTTCTCAATTTCTCGTAATAATAATTTGTCTTCAATTCCAAAATCTGTTTATTCAATAGCAGATGAATACTATGGTCATAAATACATCTGGGAAGGTGTTTGTAGTAATGAAGTAGGTGTATTAGGTCTTTTTGAAATACTTTCTGGTTTAAAACTAAAAAAAATCAAAAAAGAGGATTTTACTGTCTATAAAAAAAACGCTTCTAATTATAAAATAAATGAAAATGGAAATATTATTGGGATCTATATTTATCATTCTAAATATCCAAATCTAAATATTATCCCAGAACAAATCAGTATCTTAAGATATCTTGAGGAACTTGAGTTACCTAATAATAAAATTAAAAAGATTCCTTATTCAATTGGAAAATTGAGTGCTCTTAAAAGATTGAATTTAAGAGACAATGAAATCAATTTTCTTCCAGGATCTTTAAGAAACTTAAAAAATTTAAATTGTTTAAAACTTGCAGGAAATAATATTAACAAGATACCAGAATGGATAAAGCAAAAATTAGACGATAATAAGTGTACTTACGATTTAAATGGTTTTAAAAGATTTTTCTTTGGAATTCCAATCAG
>JBHLLE010000282.1:0-5502 GCA_048885945.1 Candidatus Hermodarchaeota archaeon
ATTGAGATATTATTAATAATTTCATCCGAAGCGCGAGGAGTTTCTTGTAACAAAGAATTTTTTTTGTCTTCAAATAGGATATCTTTTAATTGTTGAATATCTTCTGAAGGAGTATCAAAATCATCTAAATTCTCTGAAACTTTTAAACCTATTTCTTTTATCAATGTGTTTTCTAGTATAGTTTCGCCTACAGGAATCGCTGTATCTGTTGGTGGTGCCATATATTTTATAGACTTAAATGCTAAAAATAACGAATTAAATTGTTCGTTTGTTAATTCTGAGGGTCTAGATTTAGAAAGTTGGATTTCGTTAACTAGATCTTCGAATTCATTTCGATTTTTTAATTTTTTTAATTCGACTAATCCACTTTGGTTAATATTGATTAAATTATCGAGCTTATCTTTAATAGAATCTTTTTTTTTCCGGTTTGACTCGATATCGTTGAGTAGTTTGTTGATCTCCTTTTGAATTTTTTTTTCTTCTTTCTTAGTTTCGGCTTTCTCTATTTGATTGTTACGCTTTTTTATTTGTTTATTAATTTTCTCCCGAACTTTAATTAAATCGTTATACTCTGAAATTATTTCCCAATATTTATTCTTTAATTCCTCTGAATCTAATTCATATACAATTAATTTGTCTCTTGGTTTTTCCGATCGACCAAAAACTCTCTTTTCAAATCTAAGGAAATGAATCGGATTATTTTTTTTCTCAGGGATATCTATATATCCCGATTTTAGAATTAATAACTTTAATTTATCTTGAAGATCCCTTTCAGCCAAATCTACTATTTCTTTGGCAGTTTTTGAACTTATTCTTACAAAATTCTCTTTTAAAAAGGAAGTTACCGTAAGATTTTCTGTTTTAACTAATAAATCCTGGAGATCACCAATATTAGCAGAAGAGGGGTGAGGTAAAGCGTATTTTGGTTCTTTCGGAAAGCTAGAAACTTTTCTTGGGTAAATATGTTCTTCATTATAAGGATCAATGAAAATTATTGTGATGTGTGGATTCATTAACGCCGTTTCTTTAATATACGTATCCACATAACCTCTTACATATCTAACATTTAAATAATGGAGTTTAATGTAAGTTCCGTGTAGAAATGGACTGTCAATATCCGTTGGATTAATTAAATATCTTTTTTCATTCTTGGAGGTGGTGAAAAATTCCATAACAGTTGCGTAAATATTATCAGCAGATTTTGAAACTGATACAATTGGTTTACCCGTAGTATTTTGCGAATCACTAAACGCACTTGGAGCTCCAAAACCTTGTGATCCTCGCGTTTGTTTTAATTGCAAACTTTTACTTGAAGCTAAGTACCTCCCAAACTTCTTTAAATCCGCTTTATTCATTCCTGTACCATTATCAAAAATTTCGAAAGTGTAATTCATTACATTTTTTTGACTTAATTCAGCAGTTAAAAGTGATGGCGCTTCAGATTCGCTTAAACGGATAATTACAATCGGTTCATCGTCAATTATTGCTTCTACGGGTTTAATAATCTCCTCCATATCATTAATAATATTTATTACTTCTTGTTCAACTTCAATTTGATCCTTATCAACTATTTCTCCAGACTTTCCTGTTGCATCCTCCGTTTTTGGGATTGATTCCGATACAACTTCTGATTTAGACATTTCTTCAGATTCTAGGGAAAATTCTTTCATTAAGGTGCGCTTTGCTTCATTATCTAGGGGTTTAGAACTTTCTTGCTCTTCAACTTCTTTTTGTAAAATTGAAAGGTTTTCTAAAGACAACTCTTGATCTAAAGTAAATTTTATTTTAGAGTCTGAATTTTTAAGTTCCTTCCATTGAAAAGATTCAATTGCATCCAGCGCATTATCTAAGAATTCAGCTATATATTGATTGCACAGGCACAGTAGATCTGGTAAACCCCGTATGCTTCCAATAGCCAAATTCGAATCCTACTAATTGAGTTCGCTTACGCATAAATTCTGCAATTGTTCCTTGCTTTATAGTTGATTTCTCATCCTTAGCAGTAATTTTTGACACTTCTCTATTATTATCCTCTATATATATTAAAAATGTTTTTATCTAATATTTATGTATATTTATACATTTATAGCAAAATGGTATTAATTTAGTAATAACGATAAATCTTATATCTATTAATTCTAAGTAAGAATACCATCTTTTTACTTCAATTTTTAGAGAAACTGAATTATTATTTAAAGTTTTTCTTACGACTAAAATAGAAAAAAAAATGCTTTATTCCTGTAAGGGTTGCGAAAAAAAATTAAAAATTAGTATAGATTTATCTTATTCGGTAATTTTCAAGACCTATATCTAAGATTCTAGAAGCAATAAAACGTTTTGAATGTTTTTCTACATGGGTAATGTGTTTTTCCTTATCAATAATATAAACTTCGTTATCTTTACTTACAAAACCAATATCTTCTCTTCCCACATCATTGGCAACAATCATATCTATATCAGAACGCTCAAGGCGATTAAAAGCTCGATCAATTAATTCGCTTCTTGATACATTCGTTTCTGCTTTAAATGCAACGATGAAAACTTTATGATTTTTTTTTCGAGCTTCATCTATAATCTTTGGTGTCAATCTCATGTTAATTTGAAGTTCTTTTACATTGTCAGAGGATATTTTTCCTTCTACACATTCTGTTGGAGAGTAGTCGCTTATCGCAGCCGCACATATGAAAAAATCGTAATCTTTAGTTTCTAACTCATCTTTAATAGTTTTAATAAAATCACTCGTAGAAACTACATTAATAGTGTTTAAATAATCAGGTATCTTAACTAGACAATTACCAGCTACCAATAATACTTCCGCTCCTCTTGCTGAAGCTTCTTTGGCAATTTCTATTCCCATTCTTCCTGAAGAATTATTACTGACGAACCTAATCTCGTCTAAATACTCTCGACTAGGTCCAGCAGTAATTAATATCCTTTTGCCCTCTAAATCTCTTTTGGATATTACTAGATCAATGACTCTATCTATAATGTCATCCACACGGGCAATTTTTGCTTTTCCTTCAGATAATCGGGGTCCTAATATGTCAACACCATATTTCTTTAATTTCTTAATGTTTTCATTAAAAATAGCATGATTCATCATACTTTCATGAGCAGCAGGTACAATAACAATGGGTAAATTAGCTCCAAATGCGGTGGTTACCACAGTGGTTACAGGTGTATCGTCAATACCATTAGCAATTTTAGAGATTGTGTTTGCTGTAGCGGGACAAACTAAAACTAGATCAGCTCTTCCAACTTCTTTAGGTCTCTCTCCCGCCAGATATACATGTTCTACTGCTCCCGTTAAATGTGATACGACGGGATTTCCTGTAGCCCAATGCATTAATGTAGGAGTGATTAATTCAGTAGCTGCTTTTGTCATGACACACATTACTTCAGCACCCAAACGCATTAATTCACGAGCAATGATTGGAGCAGTAACTACAGCCACTGAGCCGGTTAAACACATACATATTGTTTTTCCCCTTAGAATAGTTCCCTTACTCTCTAATATATCTTTAGAAGGATGTTTATACATCATAAATTCTCTAATTTCTATTAAATATCTAATAAATGATATCCTATGTAAAAGTTAAAAATATTGAATTAATAACTTTTTCGCTATTAAAATCAGTTATATTAGAAAACGTTTAATAATTTACCAACCTTAAATTCATTATTGTTAATACGTAAAGCAAAGCGTTGGTTTAATTGATAATTGGAATAATATTCAATAGAATTACTTGGGAAATTAAGCAATTAATAAATGAATTAGAAAAGAATCAAATAAAATACGAGTTAATAAATAATCAAAAAATTTACTATAACCTAACTAAGGATAAAGATTTAGAATATAGTGTTGACGTATTTTTAGAGAGATCTATTTCATATTTAAGGGGATTATTCTCAACAGCCATACTTCAAATGAAAGGGTATCACGTGATTAATAATTATGAATGTTTGGATTTAACTGGAAATAAACTCTTAACAACTTTAAAACTTATCGAAAATAATATACCCACACCTAAGACATGTATAGCATTTAAGGAAAGCTCTGCGTTAAATGCTATTGAAGATAAAGTAAAATATCCCGCAATTTTAAAACCGATTATTGGTTCGTGGGGAAGGTTAATTGCAAAATTAGATGATTATAATAGTGCTAGTGCTAATTTAGAATCAAGAGAGGTAATGGGGAATATATTACAAAAGATTTATTACCTTCAAAAATATATTCCTACAGAAGATAATAAAAATAAACCGACGGATATAAGAGTTATTGTAATAGGAGATAAATGTATCGCAGCTATGGGTCGATTTCACCCTGAAAAGGACTTTCGGAGCAATGTTGCTATTGGTGGAGAGGCTAAATTCTTTGAAATCACTAGTGAACTAGAAGAAATATGTTTAAAAGCTTCAAAAGCGGTTAAAGGAGAGATTTTAGGAGTCGATTTGATGGTTGATCAAGGAAAATTTAATGTTATTGAAATTAATGGAACTCCACAATTTAGAGGAATAACTGACGCTACGGGAGTTAATATTGCTGGAAAAATCGTAGATTATGTATTAAAAACGTATAAATAAGGTAGGAAGGTACAATTTATGAAAAAGAAATGTGTTGTTATAAAAATTGGAGGAGCCTTAATCGCAAAAAATTTTGATAAAGTAATCAATGATATTGCTGAAATTAGCTTAAATTTTCAAGATAAATATTCACTTGTAATAGTCCATGGTGGAGGACCCCAAATTAACGAAATTTTGAAGAAGATGAATAAAGAGCCAAAATATTTTCAAACGCCCTCCGGATACACTACGAGATATACTGACCAAGAAGCAATAGAAGCGGCTATAATGGCTTTAGCAGGGATAAACAATAAGCGTTTAGTTGAAACGCTACAAAAACTAAAAGTTAACGCGTTTGGATTTTGTGGTATCGATGGGGGCATTATTCAAGCAGAAAGAAAAGAAAAAATTTTGGTATTAATTAATAATAAAAGAATCATGAAGAGAGGAGAGTATTCTGGAAAAATAATCGATGTCTCTAGCCCAATAATAGAATACTTATTATTAAATAATTATCTACCTGTTATAGGTTCACTTGCTAAAAGCGAGGCTGGAGATATTGTGAATGTTGACGGTGATAGAGCGGCAAGCAATATTGCTAAGGCGTTAAACGCTGATATTTTACTTAGTTTAACTGACGTTAAGGGAATTTATAAGAATTTTAAAGATAAAAACAGTCTGATTGCTCGTATTAGTTTGATTCAATTAGAAAATTTATTAGAACAATTGGAAGGAGGAATGAAGAAAAAAGCTTATGCCGCATTAGAAGCTATTAATTTGGGGGTTAAAAAGGTAATCATATCATCTGGTTTGACTGAAAAACCCGTATTTGACGCTTTAGAACAACAAATAGGTACAGTGATCACCAATGAGTAAGGAAGCCATAGAATTTTTAAAAAAATGTATAGAAATCTATACTCCTTCTGGAAAAGAAGATGT
>JBHLLE010000283.1:0-5502 GCA_048885945.1 Candidatus Hermodarchaeota archaeon
GATTAAAAAAAAACTATGCTCAGTTTTTAAGAATCAAGAATCACGAGACAGAATACAGAATTTTTAATATTTTAAATAAAATTTCCATCTACCTTAACCTAAATAAAAACATACGGAATATGGCAGCTTATTATTATAAAAAAATTACTAAAAATGAAGAAAAAGTAATTAATAACATCTCTTTAATCGCATTTTGCATTTTTTTCTCAGTAAGAAAAGAGAATCACAACGCTCCTATAACAATAAAAGAGATTTCTGAGGCCTTTCAAAACTTTGGACATCGAGTTAATCCAAGACTCATTTTAAGAGATGGGATTAAATACAAACACCATTTAACCAAAGATGTTCCTCCACATAAATGTGAAGACTACATAACGAGATTAATATGGGATGTAATGAATCATAATGAATTAGAAGATCGTTTAATAAAGAAAGATAGTAGGTGGTCAAAAAAAGAAGACCACATAGAATTAACAAAGAAATGCAGAGATGTATTAAAAATGCTAACATTTAGAGTTCGAGGCGGTAGAAATCCTTTTATTTTAACGGGGGCGGTGATCTATTTAGCAGATAAATTACTCGCGAAAGAATACAAAAAAAAGGCAATTCTTACGCAAAACATTATTTCTGAAGCTACAAAAATAGCAGAATATTCAATAAGGGATCATTATGTAAATCTTTTAAAGCCTCTTTTCATCAATAGCTCGTCCGAATAAAAACACAATTTTTATTTAAACTCTTTATATTTTAAAATAGAGAATTTAAAATTTCAGTTTAAATTTAACACAATTTGATTGTTTTCATCTAATTTTTTTAAATAATCTTGATTTCTTAGTTAATTTGTTTATCGTATCAAAATTTTTAAAATATTAAAACTTATTTATATCATATTTCATTTTCATCAAAATTATAATTAATTTATTAAGCTTCTGTAGTGTAGTCCGGTCAAACTTCTCACTACTTTATTTATATTGATAAGGACTAAGCATGCGAGGCTCTCACCCTCGTGACCCGGGTTCGAATCCCGGCAGAAGCATTCTATCAAGGTAAGTTATTTAATAAATTAAATATATCTGTCATAATTTTAATGTAGCGTTCAATATAATCAATTTGAGTCTCTTTTTCTAATTTTTGAGAGATAAGAGATAATTTTTCTTCAAGGATTTTCTTCAAGTTATTAACATCATATTTCAGGGGAAGGGCTCCTTTTTTTAGAATATCTTTAGTATTACGCTGTTGATCAATTTTAGTTGAATTTTTTTCATTTGATTCTTCTTTTTTAATAATTACCTTTTTATTGCAAATTGAACAAAAAATCTCATTGTTTTTATTCCTAAAAAGAGGATTATTACATATTGGACAGGATAAATTCAACATAGTATGACCTGACCGAAGAAGATCAGCCATTATCTTAGCTTCGTCTTTTTTATTATTATTAGTTGTAATTTTTAACACGGGATTTGTTTATATTTAATTAAAAAATAATTATTAATACTTAAAAAATTGCTTATAATTCGTTCTCCTTAATTTTTAATAAGTTTACAATATATCCTGATATTCTATTTCTCAAATGTTTCGAATCAATCTCAACATATTTATCTAATAGTTTTTTATTTTCCTCAAAGTCTGTAGTGAAAACATCTGGATATTTATTTATTAATTCTTTAGAGATACTTTTTATCAAAAATGTTCTAACTTTTCCCATTTTTCTCAAGATTTGGTTATTATTATTACTTCATAATTCTTTTTAAAATAAATATATAATAAAATAAATTTTTTTTGGAAAAGTTGCCATTTTTATATTTATTTTTAAAGATTTTTATCGATGAGAAAAAAAAAAACTAAGGGATTTCTGCTTATAATATTTATTTTGTTAGGGTTTCATTTTTTCATCTCAGATGTTAAGGCAGATGTAAATTGTGTCGTTCATCATTTCACATCTAATAAAGATAATTACTATAACGACGAAGAAATTTTGCTTAATTTGTCTTATACTTTATTTTACGACTCAGGAGATTATGCCTTTATACAGGTACATGTTTTCAATGAGACAAATGATATTGTATGGGAATCAGCTGAATATGACCAAGAAGGAACATTTGAGCAGATTATTATTGCTAAAATACAGGACTTTAATCATCCCTTTATTAATGATTCAAGTAAGTTTACTATTAAACTATATTTTGATTATTATGATATAGGGGGCGGAGGTTATCTATATCTTGAAGATCCTTGGATTTTAGAAATATTGTCTGTCAAAAGAAATGTTAGCTGCGAGCTAATTGATTTTCGTAATGAAATTGAGCTTCCACAAGATTTAAACTTCAAAGCAAGATTCTTTCTAGCTTCAAATAATACAAATTTAAGTAATTACCTAGTTTCTTGCATAATAATTTCAAACGAGCTAACCTTATATGACAACGAATTTATGACTAATTCTACTGGACTGATCGGTTTATTTATTTCTGGAAATGAAGATTTATTATTAGGAAAAAATGAACTAATTTTTAGATTAAACGGTACTGGGCTGATATCTGATTATGAAAACACATATACAATTTTCGCCTATAATTCAATTCAAAATGTAAAAAATAGTGATGAAGACTCAAGTTTAAAAGAAATGGAACAAGTTCAATCTTATATTATATATTTAATATCAATTTTAGGTATTTCATCATTAATCTCCATTTACATTATAAATAAGTATATTAAAAATAGAGAACATAAGCTTGCAGATTTAACTTTTAAATATTAGCTCGTTAATATTGAATATACAAATCTAATAATATCATTTAAAAAGAAAATTAAACCGACAAATTTTGAAGATTAATTGGAATTAGATTAACGAAGATATTAATTCCATATAATCTCAAATTAATAAAAAATGTAAAGATAAAGTACTGCTATTTAATATAGATTCTTAAATTTATATTTTGAAAAACTATTACTCTGTACTATATTATAAACAATAATTTTCATGTAATAATATAAATTTCTGCTGATTGAGTTGCAAAATATTGGATATCTTTGAAAATCTATTAAGAAAACAAACCGTTTTTATTGATCAAACCAAGCTTGAAATAAATTACGTTCCAAAAGAATTACCTCATCGTAATAAGGAGATTTCTCTTTTGTCTCAATTATTTTTAATACTTTTAACAAATCCAAATGAGATATCTCGGAAAATTCTTATTACAGGTAAAACGGGTATAGGAAAAACCGTTACGGTTAAGCGCTTCGGAAAAATACTAACTGAAGCCTCAAATAGGAGAAATATTTCTATTAAGTATATTCATATAAACTGCAGAAAGGAAAAAAGTTCGTATAAAGTCTTAATTAGGATCTTAAGTTCAATTATTAAGAACTTTCCAAAACGAGGTTATGCGCCCGGAGATCTTTTAGATATATTAAAAGACACATTAGATCTTAAAAATTTGCATCTTTTAGTTGTTTTAGATGAATTAAGTTATTTAATTAATAATGATAATGATTTAATTTACTCTTTAACAAGGTTATATGACGATTTATTTAATTCTCCACAGAGAATTTCAATTATTGGCATTGCAAGAGAGATTTCTTGTTTGAATAATTTAGATAATAGCACATTAAGTACTCTTCAAAAAAACATAATTAAATTTGAAGAATATTCCTATGAAGAAACATTTGACATCTTAAAATATAGAGCAGAGATAAGTTTTAAGGAAAATGTTATAACTAATGAGATTTTGGAAATGATATCTGATATTGTAGCTTCAAACGGGGACATTAGATACGGTTTAAATTTATTATGGAAAGCAGGAAAAATTGCAGAAAGTAACAATTTAAATTTTATTGATGCTGAGTGTGTTAGATTAGCTAATCAAGATCAGGTTCTTTTTTCGACATTAGATTTTTTAAATGAATTGACTAATCAGAAATTACTATTCTTATTATCAATTATTAAGACCTTACAATTAAACAATAACGAAAAAATAACATTCTTAGATATTTTAAAAACCTATAATGTTTTTTGTGAAAATGTCAAATTGAATCCTCGTTCATATTCCCAATTGTACAATTATTTGAAAGAGCTTAAGAAAGAAAAGTTCATTACAGCAAGAATGCAGAGCAAAAATATCAAAGGAAGAAAGGCATTAATCGAAATTACAGATATTCCCCTTAAAAAATTTGAAGACGAGATAAAAACTATATTAAATTCCAAAGGAATCAAAATATGATGCTTAAAGAAAATACAAATGAATTTCTTATCGAAAATCTTCTAGGTTCAAGAGCAAGAATTAAAATCTTGAAAATTCTTGCTTATAATAATGAATTAAACATTTCTTTGATAATTTCTAAGACAAGATTGAACCATTCAACAGTATTAAGACACTTAAATTTTTTAAAATCGTTAAATCTTATTCAAGAAAAAAGATTCGGCCGCATTAAAATTTATAGATATAAGATTGAAAACTTAAGGGCAAAAAGTTTAAAAAATTTTATAGAAATATGGGAAGGGAAAATATAATTCATGAATTCGGTAATTGTTTTTATTAATTTTTCATCCATATATTTGATTTTAATTATTGCAGTTTATTTAGATATTAAATTTAGAAAATTATCAAATAAATATCTTAAACCTCTTTTTATTTATTCTCTTTTTATAAATTTTATTGAATTCATCTTTAATTATGAAATATTTATCATGTTTATAACCATTAAATTAATTCTTTTACTAATAGTTTTTTTAATTACCTTTTGGTTATTTATTTTAAGAATTATTGGAGGGGGTGATGCAAAGTTAATATTAATAGTTTTTTTAATCCATCCTAGCAATTACATAAATCTATATCGTGTTTTATTATTCTTTTTACTATTTTCTCTTTCATTTTTAGCCTATATGATTATAAAGATAATCTATAATGGTGTGAAAAATAAAAACTACACATTTCAAATACTTTTTAACTTTTATATTAAGATTTCAAATGTAAAAAGAATATATATCAAAGTATTTTATAAGAGCTATACTCTAACAGAATTAAGAAATGTAAATCCAGACAAAGTCAATTTATCAAATTTTTTTATGATTTATGATTACAATAAGAGACAATTTCAAATAATTATACATTATAGAATCCCTTTAATAATTAATCTTGTTGTTTCTTATTTGATTTTATCTCTATTAATTTTCGTATTTTAAATAATTTTTTTTAGAAAACAATTATATAACAAAAGAATTTTGAAATAAAAATGAAAGAATTGATAACTCAACAAAATTTAAATAAATCGATTGAATTAATCTCAGAATTTACTTTTAATGACAATGAGTACGAAAAAATATTTGAAAAACTCGAGAAAAATTTTGATAATTTAAAAATTCAGCAATTAATAGAAAACATTTCTAAGATTCAAGGATTAGAAAATGAGAAAGATTTAAAGTTAATCATGGAAATGATAAGAGAGAAGATTAATCTAGAAGACTTGAATATATATTTAGATACTATTCTAACCAATCAAGAATTA
>JBHLLE010000284.1:0-5498 GCA_048885945.1 Candidatus Hermodarchaeota archaeon
CAAATGATAAAAAATAAAAAACAATTTTTGTATTTAGTCTATTGAAAATTGTGAGTTTTTGTAAATGTTTAAACGCCATAATGTACAAATAAACGATTTTTAGATTGAATATTCTCAATTTTAAGAAAATATATTTCTTTTTTCGTAGTTCTTCAATAATGATGTATGCCAAGATTGTTAAATAGGAAATGAGTACGATTAAAAAGTAGAAAAGAGCTGTAATTGGAACTCCAAAATAAAAAGCGATATATCCTGACAATATATAAAATGCTAGATTAATAACAATTGTAAAATTAATTTTTTCTAATTTCGTGAACGATTTCTCTTTAAAAACTAAAAAAAATAAAGGATAACTAGGGAGAAAAGTAACAATATAAATGGTACTTAAAATTACAGCTAAATTAAATAATATATTAAACAAAAAGATTTCAGATATTCCTAAAACTGAAATTAATTCGAATATTTTAAAAAAAACGAGCAATATTGTTATTGTTGAGAATATAAATAGAAATAATTGAAATCTTGTTCTTATGATTTGTTTAACTTGAATAAGGGTTATTTTCAACTCAACTATCATAATTGATTTTTATTTAAAAAGTAGTATATCAAATAAAAAATTTTCATATGGATTTGAATTTAAAGATTTTAAATATAATAGGAAAGAATCAATATAATCAATTTTCTTCTTTTAATAAGACTCTTTATAAAAAAATTTATTAGTATTTTCTATTACTATTTAATAAAATTAATAGAATTAATTACATAGAATTGAAAATATAATTTTTATTCTATTAAAAACTACTTATTTATTATTAGCATTTCATTAAAAAATTGTACAGAATATAATACACATATAATAGAAGAAGTTCATCACTCTAACTATGTCTTTTTTAGGTAAACCGCCATTAAAAAATAAAAAAAAAGAGTTAATAGTATTCTCTCTCCTGGCAATTATCTCTCTTTCAGCCATTTTATATTACACGTATATGATACACTCTCCCGTGTTACCTTCTGACTTCCCTACAGTAAATATAATTACAGAAGGAGATATTAAGAAGGACGATTATATTAATTGTAAAATTGAGGTAGATGATAAAGAATCTTCGGATCCTATAGAGTTATTAAATTCCAAAATCAAAATACGAGGTAAATATAATGCTGAATTACCTAAAAAGGGATATCGTATTGAACTGTCTGAAGAGAAATCTCTTCTTGGAATGAGAAAAGATGATGATTGGCTTTTACTCGCGATGTACAGCGATTTGAGTAATTTACAAATCAAACTTGCATTTGATCTCTATCATATGCTTAAACCAAGAAATCCTACAGCAATCTTGCCTGATTCTGAGTATGTTTGCGTATATGTAAATGGAGAATTCCAGGGGCTCTATTTACTTATGGAAAAAAATGACCGAAGACTATTTGGTCTTGATGACGCTCAAAATAGTATAAATTCTAGTTTAATCTTTCAATCTTCATATTTTCATAATAATTTTATTTCCTATATAAATGATGAATGGGAACAAGATTGGCCTAATGAATATGATGGAATCTATATAATGGATAAAATAATGATGGATCTAGTTTCATTTGTTCGAGATACTTCAAACGAAGAGTTTTTTGATTCTGAATCGGGAGTTTATTCCGTTTTCGATAAACAAAATTTAATTGATTTTTATGTATATAACTTCTTCATCCTTCACGATGATTTTTGGGATCATAATTATTTTATTATAAGAAATACGTATCCAAGCAAGTTTACTTTGGTTCCTTGGGATTTTGACAGATGTTTTGGTCTATGGTTAAGTAAAAGTGGGAGTCCTGAAAGAAATGACGAAGAATTTATTCAAAATAATAATTATTTATTTTTTAGATTATTAAGTAATGAAGATTTTAGAACAGAGATGAAAGCTCGTTGGTTTCAGTTGAGAGAGCAGCTTTGGACTGAAGAATATATTTTAGATTTAGTATCTGAGAATTACGAAGAAATTAGAGAAATTTTAAGAATTGACGCCGCCAAATGGTATCCATGGCTTTTTGGTGATGATTGGGAAGAAAGACTTGATGAGGCTATTGATTGGTTATATAATTGGATTCCAGAACGAATTTTATTCTGTGATATGTATTTTAGTTGTTTATAAATAACCATCAAGATTTAAGCGTCAATAAGTTGAATAATTAAAATACATTATAAATTATCACATAGATTATTAAAATAATTGAACATTCAATCTAAATAATAACAAATGTTAAAATTAAGAACATAAATTATACGTGATCTTCTTATTTGTGCTAATGAAATCAGATTAAACAACAATTTGTCATATTTAAAAAATAAGAAAGTATTTTTTCTAGACTTAGATGGAACAATATATTTAGACGGAGTTTTATTTGATAATATAAAGGAATTGATTAAAACCTTACAAAAAAAAAAGAAAAAATTCTTTTTCTTAACCAACAATTCAAGTATTTCTACTAACGATTATTATAAAAAGTTAAGAAAAGTTGGATTAGATATAAAAAAAGAAAATATTATAATCTCAACTCATCCTACAATTCAATACTTAAAAGAGAATAAGTTTAAGAAAGTTTTCTTAATTGGAACAAAATCTTTAAGATCTGAATTCAAAGAGAATGGATTTGAATTAAATGATAAAAATCCTCAAATTGTTGTATTAGCTTTTGACAAAGAACTAACTTATGAAAAATTAGTTAAAGCAGCATATTTTTTACAAGAAAATCTTCCATATATAGCAACTCATCCAGATAAAGTATGCCCAACCAAAAAAGGCTACATTCCGGATACAGGATCTATGATCGCTCTTTTATATGAAAGTACGGGTAAAATGCCAGAGATTTTTGGCAAGCCTAATAAAGAAATGCTTTAGTTTAAATTGAGAGAATTAAATCTAAATCCAAATGAGGCCGTTTTAATAGGAGATCGATTATATACAGATATTAGAATGGGTAACGAAGCGAATGTAACTACAATTTGCGTGCTTACAGGTGAAACATCAGAGGAAATGATTGAACAATCTAAATTTAAACCTGATATAGTCTTAGAGAAAGCAACTGATTTGATGAAATATTTAGATTAAAGTTTTAATTGTCGATTAAACCATTGTATTGCTAAATCAACAGAAAATTCGTGAGCTACTCCTTCAGGAGCCAAAAATTTACAATTTTCTTCAGATCCTAAATTTTTATATGCTTCAAAAATTTTTAAAAAAGCAGACTTAGCATCATCTGCATAAAAACTATCTTTTGTGCCATTTACAAACATTACCGGTCTTGGTGCTATTAAAGAAGCGATATCTGACATATCCCCTATTTTTAGTATTCCAGGAATATGACCACATAGGCAATGAATACCGCGCGTACCAAAAGTAGTTTTATATGATCCCAAAAAACCTTGAATATATGTAGCAGAAATTCGATCATCTAAAGAAGAGACTATCATACTAATGGCTCCTCCTGTTGAAACTCCCGCAGTAGCTATTCGAGAAACATCGATATGAGATTCATGTTGCAAATTTTCTATTAACCATAAAGCATCAGTAATAATTTCACCATACCAAGTTCCTCCAGTTAATCTTGCTACAGCATCAATACGAAGATGATTTCCAAGATAGGATAATGTTCCCATACCACGATTTTCCATTATATAAACAATATAACCATTCTTTGATAAATATGAACCACATGCGTTTTGGTACGATGCTTTTTCAAATGCAGCTTGAGCGGCAGAACCATGACCGGAAAATAACAATATACAAGGGTACTTTCTTTTCTCATTAAAATTAGGCGGATACAAAATAAATACAGGGATCTTAATATTATCATAACTAATAAAATAAGATTCATCGTACATTATGCTATTATTTTTTAATTTAGAATTGAAATTTATAATCCCTTTAACCTTATTATTAAGAATTATTGGATATTTTACTTGTATTCCAAAAATTTCTATAATCTTTTTAATAAACTCCTCTTTTTTCAAAAAAGGATTTACTGGATTAAAGCTATTTAGTCGTTTAATAATACCAATATTTTGAGTTGAAAATTTATTTTCTGGTACTATATATTTTGGTTCTAGTAATTTTTTTAAATGCTTAAGTATAAATTTGAGTCTTGTTAATAGCTGGTGTTTGGTATTCATATTCAATAATTTTGCTCTTTTAAATAAATATTGTGATAATAAAATACGATCTGATTATATAGTTAAAATTTAAAATTTTTAATCAGTTCTTTTAAATCTCTTAAATCGAAATGAAAATCAACTTCTCTCCATTTATCCTTGTCAATTTCAAATGAATTAATTTCTACTCCTTTATCTGCTAAAATGTTAAAGGTTTCAAGCCAAAACTTATTAAGATAGTTTTTATCACGAGCAAGTCGTTCTAGAACTTCCAGATAAACCTTTCTATATTTATTACCTTTGATTTTAACAAGTCCAACTGATTCGGCATCTCCGTCCTTTATTTCTTTACTTACTTTTATTATTTTTTTATTTTCATCAATGATCACTTTCATGTCATCTTCTCCAATATCTTCTCGATAACAAATTGTGACATAGATTCCATCATTTGTTTTAGTAACCAAATCTTTAACAACATCGGAAGTGAATAAATTGTCTCCATTTGTAATCATAAAGTCTTCGTTCATTTCATATTTACTTAACCATAAAGTAATCAAATTGTTAGACATTTCATAAAATGGATTGAATATTGTTTTAATTTTTAAATCTGTTTTGAAATTTTTTAATTTGGATTCAACTTGATCACATAAATAACCAATAACAATAATTACCTCATCAATAACTTTTGATTCAGATAAAGCCTTTAATTGTTTTTCTAGTAGTGTTTCCCCATCTCCAATATCTATTAATGGTTTTGGAGTATTTTTTGTCAGAGGATATAGTCTTTCTCCTTTTCCTGCAGCTAATATTATGATTTTCATTAAATAAGGTAATTATCAATTTATATTAATTAATTTCTATGTTGATTGAATTCGTTAATAAAAGTATTTAGATTGATAACCATAAATTTCTTCCATCCATTTAAATTAGTTATATCGTTAGATTTAAAGATTTCTTCGTTTAATTCCCAATCATTTAGATTTTCAAACCAAAAATCAAATGGAACGGGAAAACCATATTTAGGTCTATAAATTATTTTAGATGGTAAGTATTTTTCAGCTAATTTCTTTAAAATAAATTTAGGAATGTCCAAGTTCTCACTAATATCTCTAAAATTTAAATTTAATGCTTTATCTTTTGATTTGTTGTTTTTCCACTTTACTTTATACTTAAATGGTAATGAATTAACATAATTCACTAGATTCATATTAATAAATGGAAAACCTGGTACTAAATTATTAAATTTCATTGCGTTTACTCCACGTGTTATTAGCCCTATTGTATGAACTTTTTGAGTAAAATAAGCCACATAATTTTTTATATTACTTGGTAATTCTTTGTCGTCTAAAGTGTTCATTAA
>JBHLLE010000285.1:0-5497 GCA_048885945.1 Candidatus Hermodarchaeota archaeon
TCGGATCGAACGACAATTGATAATATTTGGTATATTAATAGTAAGACGAAAATAAAGGAAGAGATTTTAAACTTAATCGCGAATTCTAAAGAAGAGATTACAATTATAATTCCAAAAATTGAAGATTATTTAAAAATAGAACAAATCAAGTCAATTCCAAAAGATATTAAAATAAGACTTGTATCATCTGATCCTCATACAAATAGCTTAGTAAAAAAATTCAAAGAACTTGGAAATTTACAATTTAAAACTTTAGATAATGAGAATGTTATTGCTCTTAAAGGAGATAACAACCATATCGTGATTAGTTTAGTCAAGAAAGACTCTTCAGATATTTTAAATGATATTATTGGTATTGGCATAAACTATCATCCATTAATTAACATTTTATCTCCAATTATTTACACAACATGGGCTTCTGCTCAAATTGAAGATATTAAAGTTTTAGAAAAAAGACCAGTTATGACATCGCAACCGGTAGAACCGATAAGTAAGCAAGAAAAAGCTCCAATTTCGTCTGTAAAACAAAAAATTAAGGAAGAGATTAAAGATTTAACGGTAGACGCAGAAAAAATAACTCCATCTTCAACCATAAGTCCCGAAGTAGTTTCTCCTCCCACCGAAGAAAAATTAATAACTCCACAAATGACAGGAAGCTATGTTTCAAATATTCATCCTAAAGCGGGTGATCAAGCAGGGATTTTGATAAATACTTCATTTAACATGCTTCTTAGTAAATTATCTATAATAAAAGGTGAAGATTTCAGTAAAGAACTAGAAGCAGTTGCTGATTTAATTTTAGAGAAAAAAGGATTCTCAGTAACATTACACTCTATTAGAAGTATAATAAGAAAATATAAGGAATCTAAATCTCTATTGAATGAAGACGATAAAATTCAAATTTTTGAAGCTATAGAAGACTGGAAGCAAAGATTATTCTAGTAAAGTAGAAATTAAAATAAAATCATTCGTCTAATTCATTATTATAGGTAAAAAAATAAGTTAAATCCTATTATTATTCCACTTTTTTCTTAGAACCTCTAAAGAAACCACTTATAACGTAGAAAAATAGAAACAAAAAACCACCTAGAAAGAAAATTGCCATAGCCATAGAAACAGTGAAATCTGGATTTAATACACCGATAATCCCTAAAGTTATACCTACGGGCGCTAAAATTATAAAAAGTGTATAAACTACCTTACCTTTTTTTCCAAAAGTAATGTATTTAGTTATATTGAACCAACCAACTAGAATCATAATAATAGGGATTATGTAGTGGGAAATCAACGGAAATGGATAGGTTAATCCTCCTAACGCAAACGCATAAAAATAATTGGCATAAAAAAACGCTATTAAAAACAGAGCGCTTAAAGGAGTTGGAACTCCAGTATAACCTACCCGATCAGAAATATTAAACCTTGCTAACCTTAAAATCGCTCCTAACGCAAAACAAACGCATCCTATTATTAAAACAATATCATATATTTCGCCAGTTCTAAACGCCTGAAAAGTTAATACAGAAGGAGCAATCCCGAATGTTAAAGAATCACTAAGAGAATCTAATTCAATACCGAAATCGTTGACCGTTTCAGTTTTACGAGCAATATATCCATCAAGTAAATCAGTACCTAACGAAATTGATACAAGAAAAAAACCTAATGAAAGAAAATCTCGCGTACCAATTACAGCACATAAAAGAGCGATAATACCTACAGTCGTTCCACAAAGAGTTACATAATCCTTAATCTTTAGAAGTTTTGGCAAGCTTGTCATGAGCTTTAAAATTTTTATTTATGATTTAATTAAAACTTTTTCTAATAATAACCTTTTCTAATAAACTATATTTATTTCTTTCTATATTCCTTAAATTTAAAAGACTAAAATCTTTTCTTAAGAATAAAATATAATATTTAAAAATATAATAAAGAAAGGTGAACATACTGTTTTGTCCTAACTGTGGAGCAAACATTAAAAGTTCTGAACAAAATTTTTGTGAACAATGCGGTACTGATTTATCTTCTATGAAAAAACCAGCTAAGAGGGAATCAAATGATGTTGGACAAACTCCAAGTTTAACGGGTAAACAACCAATTAGTAAACCTGCTCCAACTATAACTAAACCCATTAAAGGTGGTTTATTCGACCTAAATCGAAGTTATTATATCTTGAAGGAAAAATACTGGGATTGGGGTTCTGGGGATATAATGGATGAGAATGGTCAGATCATAGGGAAAATGAAGAGAAAGATCCTTAGTATCAGAAAAAAAGTAGATCTTAAGGAACTTGATGGAACTGTTAGTGCCTCGATACATGCAAAAATAATCTCTGCTCGACAAGCTCAAGATTTGAAGGATCCCGAAGGGAATTTAATTGCGAGAATTAAGAAAAAGATTCTTACCTTTTTGAAACCGAAATTTTTCTTAGAGGCACCAGACGGAACGAGGTGGTATGAGGCGCAAGGTAATTTTATGGGATTTAGCTTTAAAGTAAAAGATTTATCGACTAATAAAATTGTAGCGGAAATTGAGAAAGCTGATAGATGGAGAGATTACTTTTTAGGAGGTTTCTTTGATTTCAAAGACACATATGCTTTACGGATTCTCGATAATGAAACAGATAGGAGAATTCTATTAGGATTTGTGCTAAGTATAGATAATGTGCTTCATGATCAGTAAAAAAAATTAATAAAATTTTGGTTAAAGTCTAAATCTTCAATGACAGATCTAGATTTAATTACTTATTTTCTTCCTTTTCGTGATGTAGCATCACTACGATTCCTAAGATAAGCATAGCACTGTCATCGTCTAGCTTTGGGTCCATTTTCACGCCGTAAGTACCCTTAATTCTAAATAATTTTTTGCTAATTTCTGCCACTTCTCTTCCTTCTAATAAAATCTTGTATTTGAGCGCCCAGATGTTTCCCTTCATTGTAAAAATCTTATTCTCGTCTTTATCTTCAAACCAATAGGTTGGCTTAATTGAAACTAATTTTCTTTTTAATTTTCCAATAATTTTATCTTCGTCTTTATCGGTTCCTTTATAAAAAGAGTAGCTAGATCTCATGGAGATAATCTTTTCGCTGACTGTTAAAATAGCATTTTCAGGATCCTCGTTAGGGTACAATCGATAAGTATTTCCTATTTTTATAATCTTACCTTTGAAATATCCAAGTTCTTTTTGTTCAGTGTTAAAAACTCTGACTTGGTCTCGAATCGATACTAATTTTTCTTTAAGTAAAAATTCTCTTGTCTTTTGCAACGACATATTAAAACCTTCTTATTAATATATTTCATCATATATTACTTATTTAAAAACATATGTTATATACTAAAATTCACGAACATTATTTATTCTTAAAATCAATGATTGGTAGAATTTACAATTTCTACTAAATAATTCCTATCTCTAATTAAAGGTCTTTTAGAATAGGATTAGAATTTTTTTAGGATGGTTTAAAAAAAAATATCCATAATTTTTTTTTAAAAATTAAATCTCCCTTTTACTTTTTATTGTTTTTTAACTACAAAAATATATATTTAAAAAATATATAAATTGTGTAAAGACTACACTAAGGAATTTTTTTTAATAAGAATCACTCGTGAATTAATCTTTTATATTTGAGGATAAATATGACAGAAGCTTACGATTATTTTATGCTTTTTGAATTAGATAATTCGGGAGAAAAAATTAGAGTTAAAGCATCAGAACAAGAATTTAAAGAAAATAATGGGTTTAATTTTTTGCATCCTGAGCAAGTTATAGTAATTGTTAAAGAACCTATTAGGAGAATTTATATTTGGAAAGGTGCGAAATCTCCCGTTAGAAAGCGGTTCATCAGTTCTAGAGTAGCAAGCCAACTTCAAGAAGAATTAATTAAGGAAGCTGCTTTTCATCGATGTAAAATCGTTTCAGTAGATCAAGGCGACGAAGTTAACGAGTTTCTTAACGCTTTTAATTTTGAATCTATGCCCGTAGAAGAAAAGTTGGCAGATATGCGATATATTCGAAACGTAGACAGAGAAAAGATGTATGACCAGGGAATTGTACCTGAAGAAGGACCACAATATCAGAAAGTTGAACAAAAACCTAAAGAACACATCTCTCCGGCTCTGAAAGAGCTTGATAAGCCAAGCGAAAAAAGTGTTGTTTCTTTACCGAAAGGAAGTAAAGAGAAGACTAAACAAGTTGCTCCAGTTCGAAAAGAACCATATAGACCTTCTCCAACGAGAACAACCACACCCTCCCGTCAAATGCCAACTTTATCGGAAAATCAAAAGAAAACCATCATGGAAAGAATTTTAAAAACTGACGTTCCAAAAGGATATAAAAGACAAAATCTAATTCTTGGACATATTCTATATGGAGCCGTTCTAAAAAAAGTGAATGTTTTAGGAAAACAAATCGAAGAAACAATCTGGGAAGAAGTGAAAGCGGTACCTAAAGGTACTATTGAAATTGAAGAACGAAAATTAAGAGTTTATTTTAACGAAGAAAAAGGGATTGTTGAAGCGTTAGAAGTATTAGAAAAAGTGGATGGTTTAGCTGATAAATCAAAAAAAACTAAAGAAGTATCCATAGAAGAAGAGGCTGAAGATGAAAAAGTTAGTGAATCGTCTGTTGATTTTAACTTTTTCACCGTAAAAGAGCTAAAGGGTTTTGCTGCTAAGCACGATATAGCTTTACCATCAAGCGCAAGAAAAGCAGAAATCATTGAAATTATTGAAAATGCTGTAGAAAGTACGGATGAAGAAAATGAGTCCTCAGAACCTAAGAAGAGAAAACTTCCTGAAATTCCAAAAGGATAATTTAACTTAATGATTTTATATAGAATTCGTTCATTATTATAATATTTTAAAAATTAGAAAAAGATATTAAATTTAAAACTCGTAATCTTCTTTAAAATCACTTTCCGACGATAAATCTTCATCATCTTCTTTTTTAATTCCCCTCTCTTCTGGTTTTCCCTTTTTTTCCTTTTTAGGCTTGTTTTTTTCCTTGATCTTCTTTAATCCTTCAATCGCTTCTTTACGAACAATAGGGCTTTGATCCTTTAAGGCTAAAGCTAATGCTTCAAGAGAATAAGGATGATGTAGGTCTCCTAATTCATCACATGCTTCTTTACGCACAATATCGCTTGGATCGTTTAAAAGAACATATGTCAAGACACCTAATACTTTTCTATCTCCAAAATTACCTAATGTATCTACTGCTTCTTTTCTAACCTCTGGATCAGAGTCTGTTAAGGCTGTTATTGCTAGTTGTTTGGAAACTTCGTCACTATTGCCTATCGGCTCAATATTACTTAGATCCACTCCACAATATTTGCAAAAATTATGGCTAAGCTTAATAGTTCTTCCACATGCCGGACAAATCCTTTGAGAATTAAAATCAATTATATTTCCTGATGGATTACCAGAGCTAGGGTTATTTCCCGCTCTATAAGGGTTTTGATTAGGATTCATTTATTTTTTTCATCTCCCATATATATTATCTTCT
>JBHLLE010000286.1:0-5444 GCA_048885945.1 Candidatus Hermodarchaeota archaeon
TAATTTAACTTTATTAATTGATATTTGGTTTTTAACATCCTCTAATTCTTGAGCTAATCCTAATTGATCAATTTTTTTTTCAATTTGTTTAATCTCATCTCTTAATTGATTTACAAGTTCTATATCGTCATGAAGTTTTTTCTCTTCAAAAATGACATTTATTTGCTCGATTGTTTTTTCTTTAGTATCAGATTTAAGCGATAATTTATTTTCTTCTAAAGCACGCCTAAGTTGAACTAAAATACTCGTTAGTTTTGGTAAATCATTACTTTCTTTTCTCAATGTTCCAATTGGATTTTTTAAAAGATTTTTTAGGTAGTTTAAATCAATATTTGCTACATGTATCGTCTCTTTTTCTAATTCAAACTTTAACTTTTTTAAAGCTTTTTTAAATCCTAATTCATCGTTTATTTTTAACCTTAATTGAAACAATTCGTCTTTTTTATTGTCTAATTCCTTTAAGATTTCACTTTTTTCCAGTTTAATGAGTTCACGATTCAAACTTTCTAAAAGTTCCTCTTTATCTTTTAGATCCTTTTCAAAATTGTCTAAATCTGTTTTTGAGTTTTCAATATTAGACTTTAAACTAAAAAATTTTGGCAACTTTTTAAGTAAATCCTCAGCATTTTTCACGTCACTATATTTTTTTCTTAAAAATTGATCTAAAATAGTTTGTTTTTTACCCAATTTTCGCGTAACGTAATTTAATTCTTTAATCTCTGGTTGAACTTGTTTTTGAAATTTAGGAAGAGATTTTCTGGCAATTTCGTTGATATCTGTAAAAAGTTTTTTAATTGAAGTTAAAACCTCATTGAGATTTTCATACATCATATCGTTTTCTTCTGGAATTGTTATATTCTCAATTGAACTTTTAATTCTTTCGTAAAATAACTTCAGCGATCTAAGTGATTTATCATCTATTTTTTGAGTTGCGGATTCCTGAAAATGATCCATACAAATCTTAATATCAATGAGACTGCTTTCGATATCTGAAAGAATTTTCTTTACCGCTTTTTTAATTTTAAAATATTGAGAGTTTAATCTCTCCTTGTAAAACTCTTCAAATTCATTTAATGCTATTTCAACCATTTTTCAATCTAGATTATTTTTATATTTGTTAATATTTCAAACTTTTCTTTCAATCACTTTTTTTCCCATATATTTTTGAAGTACTTTAGGAATAGTTATAGTATAATCTTCATTTTGATAATTTTCTAAAATGCAGCATATTGTTCTTTCAGTGGCAATTGCAGTGCTGTTTAAAGTGTGTAATACTTTTTTCTCTTCGTTAGAACCTACTTTACCCATTCTTATTTTTAATTTTCTTGCTTGATAATCCAAGCAATTGCTACACGATACGAGTTCTCGGTAAGTTTCTGAGGCGGGAAACCACGCCTCCAGATCGTATTTCTTTGCAGCGTTATCGTTCAATTCGCCGCTTGCGATATTTACTATCCGATAAGGAAGTTCTAATTGTTTATAAATATCTTCGGCGTTAGATATCAGTTCTTCGTGAAATTTCCAAGAATCTTCTGGGTAACAAAAAATAAATTGTTCAACTTTTTCAAATTGGTGGATTCGGAATATGCCTAAAGTGTCCTTACCGTGAGAACCTGCTTCTCTCCTAAAACAAGAAGAGATTCCCGCATATTTTAACGGTAATCTTTCGGGTTCTATAATTTCATCGTAGTGGAATGCCGCTAAAGTTTGTTCAGAAGTAGCAATCATATATAAGTCTTCATCGTGTATTTTATATAATTGCTCTTCAAAATCTGCTAGTTCTGCCGCTGCTTTAATAATCTCATACTTAATGAAAAAAGGAGTCCACATTGGAATAAATTTTTTTTTCTGCAAGGAATCTAAGGCGAACCTTAATAGAGCTAAATTAAGATTTACAATATCTCCTTTTAAATAATAGAATCTTGATCCTACGACTTCTGCAGCCTTTTTAGTATCTGCTCCATCTATCTTTTCAATTAAATCCACATGGGACAGAGGTGTAAAGTTAAATTTGGGTTTATTTCCATACGTTCTTACAATTTCGTTATCTTCCTCGTTTTTTGCTATTGGAACTGAATCGTGTAAGATATTTCCTACTACATATCTATATTGTTCCCTTTTTTCGTAATACTCTGATTTTTGTTGCTCTAACTTATCGATTTTTTCTTTTATTTCAGTGGAAGTTTTAATAGCATCTTCTGCTTTTTTGTTTTGTTTGGTTTTTTTATATTCTGCTATTTGGCGCGATATCTCGTTGCGCTTTTGTCTTAATTCTTGTAGTTTTGTTATAATCTCTCTCCATTTAGAGTCATATTCTAAAACTTTCTCCGCATTAGATGTATCTTTAAATCTTTTCTTCTCGGACTCAATAATTTGATCTAAATTATTGCGGAACAGTTCAATATCGAGCAAACTATATACCTTTTGATTTTTAAGAACTTTTAATATTTTATTAATGTATTATGTATACTTCCTAATTTAATTTATTACCAAAAATAAACCTAAATAAAAAAAATTATTGATGTTCAATTCGAGATGCAATAGTTGATCTTAAAAGACCTGTTTTAATTTTTTGCTTATTCCATCCCATCGTATCAATAATTTTCATAATTTTTATTCTCGTTGACTTTCCTTTTAAGCCTTCTTCAATCATAATATTATTGGCAAAATCTTCTTTTCTTTTAAACTGAAGATATGCATCTTTAACCTTGTTTTTATCATTTCCGAGGAGATCAATAAGTTCCAATAATTTGTTCATGATGGGTTTTCCTTTTAATCCTATCTCATTCATGATTTCATTTGCAATGAGTTCTCTTGTATCATCTTTTTCTTCCATGAAAAGAGTAATTATTTAAAAATAAAAAATTTAACTAGCTTTTGAGTTTTTTACGAATAAAGAGAAAAAAAAGGATTTAACTCGTTAAAAGCTCTTAATTTTCAAATTACTTCAATCAGTTAAAAATTTAAATTTGACATCTAGGTCTAATGGAATATTGGATAATTCATTAAGTCGCACTTATGATCGTAAACATAAATTCAATTAATAATTTTAAACAGAAAAATTATATTTTTTCAATAATTTCCTAAAGCAAGATTATTAATAATTTTCTTTAAAAAAAGAAAATCAACTTAAAATAAGTAAAATAACATGGTGGTCAACTCCTAAGGTGTGAAATATGTCTGAAAAGAATCAGACCATGGATATAAGAATCGGAGTTTACGTTTGTGAATGAGGCGTTAATATCGGACTACATGTTGATTGTGAAGCTTTACGGAAATTTGTAGAACCGTTGCCAAACGTGGTTGTGGTTAGAATAAATAAATTTACGTGTAGCGATCCTGGCCAAACCCTTATAAAAAACGATATCTTAGAATTAGATTTAAATAGAATTGTAGTCGCTGCATGTACTCCTAAAATTCACGAGCCAACTTACAGAGCAGTTTTGTTGGAAGCAGGATTAAGCCCTTACTATTTTGAAATGGTTAATCTTAGAGAACATTGTTCTTTTGTACATCAAGGAGATAAAGAAAAAGCAACCCAGAAGGCAAAAAGACTTTTATTAGGCGGGATCAATAGAGCACGCGAATTAGAAGCCGTACCAAAAAAGGAGATCCCAATTACTAAGTCTGCTTTAATCATTGGAGCTGGAATTGCTGGAATGAACGCCGCACTTGATCTAGCGAGTCAAGGAGTAGAAGTTTTTTTAGTCGAAAAAGAGGCTACAATTGGTGGGAAAATGGCTCAACTTGATCGAATCTTTCCTACAGATGATTGCGGTATATGAGTTTTAGCTCCTATAATGGTAAATGCTTCTAAGCATCCTAATATTAATCTTTTTACGTATAGTGATGTTATAGAATTTAGTGGTATAACAGGGGAATATAATGTGAAAATTCGAAAGAGAGCTCGATATATTGATGAGAGAAAATGTACAGGTTGTGGATTATGCACTACTAAATGTCCTATTAAAGTTCCTAACGAATTTGATCGGGGTATTGGAGAGAGAGGAGCGATATACATTCCATTCCCTCAAGCAGTCCCTAAACTCGCAGTTATCGATAAGGACATATGCATAGAATGTAAAAGTTGTGAAAGAACGTGTCCTGCGGAGGCAATATCTTTTGATCAAGAAGATGAAGCAGTGGATGTTAAAGTAGGTGCTGTTATTGTAGCGACGGGATGGGACGAATATCCTATAATTGAAACAGGGGAATATAACTATGGTCTTTATCCAGATGTCGTTACACAAATAGAATTAGAACGAATGTTGAGTCCTATTGGCCCTACTGGAGGTCATGTTTATAGTATTTCCAATGGTAAAACCCCACAAAGAGTAGCTATGATTCAATGTGTTGGATCAAGATCTTTACGAGCTAATTCCTACTGTAGTGCCGTTTGTTGTAATGTTGCATTAAAGAACGCACAATTGTTAAAGCAAGAATATCCTAATATGGAAATAACAATTTTTTACATTGATATTCGAACATGGGATAAAAATAATGAAGAATATTACAGAAACATTCGCGCTCAGAACATAAATTTTATTAAAGGTAAACCTGGTGATATTAAACTAAACCAAGATGGTACTATGAGACTTTTTTTCGATATAACTCTCGAAGATACAATATCTCACATGGATTTTGACCTCGTTGTACTGTCTACGGGGATTGTACCCTCTAAAGGAACTCAAGAGATAATTAATATTATGGGATTAAGTAAAGGTGCTAATGGATTTTTATCTGAAGTACACGGATGTTTGAAACCTGTTGAAACTAAAGATACAGGAATCTATATATGTGGATGCGCTGCCGGCCCAAAAAATATCCCATATTCTGTCTCTTCTGCCCTAGCTGCTGCCAGTAAAGCTGCATCATTATTATCGCACGATACGCTTAGTCAAGAGCTCATAATAGCCGAAGCAGACGAGAATTTATGTATGGGATGTCATAGATGCGAAAAAACTTGTGATTTTGGAGCAATTAAAGTGAACGAAAATGAAATAGCGGTAGTTGACGAATTAAAATGTAAGGGTTGTGGAGCGTGTGTAACTTCATGTCCAGCAAGAGCAATAGATCTTAAGTATTATAGAGACATACAATTCGAAAAAGAGATTAAAGGAATTAGTGAAATTGAAGTTAAACTAGAAAATGTTAAAGAGGAAATCACGAATTAGACAATAAAGGTGAAATAATTATGCAAACCGAAGATGTTCAGAGGAATATTATTGCTTTTGGATGTGAGAAATGAGGGTATGCTGCTGCAGATTTAACAGGTACTACAAGAAAGTCTTACTCTACAAATTTTCATTTAATTCGAGTTAGATGTACTGGTAGAGTGGGAATCCATCTTATTATGGAAGCATTCTTAAATGGAGCTGATGGGGTGGCAATTATTTCTTGCCATGAAGGCGAATGTAATTTTGGAGACGCTAATATGAATACCA
>JBHLLE010000287.1:0-5433 GCA_048885945.1 Candidatus Hermodarchaeota archaeon
GCTCTAATGAAACTCATTCATGCATTCAGAAGTCAATTGAACTCTTGGGATTAGGAAAAGAGTCCTTAAGAATAATATCGGTGAATGAAAACTATGAAATTGACTTAAGTGAACTAGTTATTACTATTGAAAAAGATTTAAATAATGGATTTAGACCCATTTGTATAATTGGAAACCTTGGAACCGTAAATACTGGGGCAATAGATAATTTAGAGGAATTAGCAAATATTTCAGAAAAATATAACATGTGGTTTCATGTTGATGGAGCTATAGGAGCACTCGTTAAAATAACTCCAAATTATCGTCATTTAGCAAAAGGAATAGAAAGAGCAGATTCAATAGCATTTGACTATCATAAATGGATTTACATTCCATACGAAGCGGGATGTATACTAGTTAAAAATAAAAAAGACCAATTTCAATCATTTTCTCTTACGGCAGATTATATATTACACGGTTCCAGAGGAGCACATGGATGTGAGATAAATTTTTACGATTATGGCGTTGAATTATCTCGTGGATTTAAAGGTTTGAAAATTTGGATGTCTATTAAAGAGCACGGAATCGAAAAATATGGCAGATTAATTGAACAAAACATTGAACAAGCTCGGTTTTTGGCTCAATTGGTTCAAAAAACACCAAAATTGGAACTTTTAGCTCCCACTTCAATGAATATTGTGTGCTTTAGATTTAATGATGGAATAAGTGATCAAAAGGAATTAAATAAAATTAACGAAGAAATATTGATACAACTCCATGAAAGAGGTATTGCAGTTCCGTCTTATACTAAATTAAATGGAAATTACGCTATAAGGGTGGCTATTACAAACCATAGGAGCATTAGGGAAGATTTTAAGATATTGGTTAATTCTATATCAGAAATATCAAAGGATTTAACTTCCATAAAAAAAAAAAAATGAGATAAAAACAATGAATATTTTTTTAATTTATAATCAAAACTATTATTTATCAACCTAATAAAGTAGATATTTTAAAAAAGAATTTATCATAATATTTTAAAAAGTATAAGAAAAAATGCTTATTGAGATTGAAGATGAGGAATTACATCAAATAAGAGAAGTATTTAAGATGTTTGATAAAGATGGAAGTCTATCAATAGAAATAAGCGAGCTAGGAAATATCTATCGAGCACTCGGACGAAAATTTAAAGATGATGAACTTAAAGAGATGGTATATGAGGTCGATTTAAACAAAGATGGACATATTTCTTTTCATGAGTTCTTGAATTTGTACAAGAAAAAGGTACTTTTTAATACTTATGAAGAAAAACTCAGACAAGCCTTTGAGATATGTGATAAGGATGATAGTGGATACATTACATTAGATGAACTAAAGCGTATAATGAGTGAAGTAGGTGAGAATCTTAATGAAAAGCAAATTAGATTAATGCTGAAAGAAGCAGATTTAGATGGCGATAATAGAATAAATTTTGAAGAGTTCATCCAGTTAATGAAAAATCAATTAAAATGAAAAGACAATTCACTCTTCTAAAAGATCTTCTTAAGAATTAAATGAAATAAATTGTTAAATTATGATGGAAATTTCGGAACAGGAGTAAATTTTGGTCGTCTATCATCATCTTTTTTGTTAAAATCTTCAATATTTCCACGCTTTCCGCAATATTGGCATTGATATATTTCTGGAGGAAAATGACTAATTATTTTTGGTTCTTCTTGACTGCCACATTCGGGACATTCATAGCTCATAATTTTTAAACCACCTCTATTCTAGATATGAGGAGATATAGCTAATTTTTAGTTTAATATTGGGAAAAAAATGTATTGTAATCCCAAAAACTCGTTTAATATCAACTATCCTAAAAAATAATACTAAAATGTTCTATTTATTATTTTGTTTTTTTTTATTTCAAAAGACTTTAAATGCAGTAGTCCTTTAGTCATTGAGATGTGATTAGAAGGCGTTTAATTAAGGTCAATTTAAAGAAAAATGTGAGTTATATCGCAACAAATTCACATAAAAATCACTGATCATTTTAAACAGAAATAATTTTAATTAATTAAAAGGAACTTGGCGGCATTTTATGGTATTGAGTACTTCGATTTCAAAGGTTCTAAAATCGACAAAATACGACGAATCTCTCGTTAAAAATATTGACGAGATAAAAAATCAAATAAAGAACTCACCATTTTTAGGATGTTTTATTGCCGATAAAGATGGTAAAACTTTATTTAAATTTGAAATTTTCCAAGGAGCTCTTGATTTTTCTATTAAATGGGATACTAAAAATGAAGCGAGAAAATCGTGTTTAGATATCGAATTGATTCCGATGTTTATAAGTGCTTTAGAAAGGTTTTCTCAAGAAATTAATATTAAAGATTTACCAGGATTTAAATTAGAAGGGAAAAATATTAAATTAGAGACCCTCTTTAGTTTTGACAACTATTCAATAATTTTCATTTTAAATCCTAAAGTGAATTTAAATCTAGTCAAAGAAAGAATAGAGAAATATTTTACATATTTATTTGAAGTATATAAGGAAGATTTTGGAAGTAAATTAAAATTAAGTTCGATAGCATTTATTTCTCATTTAGAACTTCTTGGAAAATTATGGTTAGAAGATTTAAATAAAAATTATTTAAATTTAACCCAACAAAATTCATAATCAATATTGAATAAGAGATTTCTAAATTTTCTAATCTTTTATAAGATCTTTAGAAAAAATTTAAGAACATTAAATATCTATCTATTTTTAATTTTTTAAAACATAGAAATAAAATGAGTGAATTTATCCAGCTTCTATCAGATAACTCTGAAAACATTTATTTTGTAGAAGGAGAAAGGAATGGTCGATACCCTTATTCAAACTCCTTGCTAATTGAAGATTGTTTAATTGATACGGGTATATCAAGTAGACATTTGAGGAAACTTAAAAGAAAATTTAGTATTAAAAAAGTTCTTTTTACCCATTGGCATGAAGATCATATAAGTGGGCACAGAATTCTTAAAGATGTTGAAATGCATTGTCATATCAATGATAAACCTCTAATTGAGAATTTTAAAGATCTCTATAAAAAATATTATTGTATGATAAATACTCCCGTAGAGAATCTATTTGACGATATTTTTGAAACAATGAGACTTGAAAAGGCAAAAATTCACCAAATTTTAGAACACAATCAAATTATAAATATAAACAATAATTCTAAAATTCAAGTTATTCATACACCAGGTCATTCAGCAGGTCATTGTTGTTTTTTAGAACTAAATTCGAAAATTTGTTTTTTAGGGGATATAGATTTTTCAAGTTTTGGTCCTTGGTATGCAGGTCTCGATTCGAATCTATCTGATTTTGAAGAATCAATTTTAAGATTAAAACAATATGATATTAATACTGCTATTACTAGTCATAAAGGTATCTTTTCCGGTTCAAAATTGATTAAAGAAGAATTAGATAAGTTTAAATCTTTTTTTGACATAAGAGATCAAAAAATTTTAAGTCATTTTTCAGAAAAGAAAGCTAAAAACGTTAACGAGTTAATTAAACAAAATATTATATACAAATTTTACGGTGAGTTCAAAGAATATGATGTTCTTGCTGAAAAAATAATGATAAAAATGCATATTGATAAATTACTAAAAAATAAATTGATTGAACAACAAAAGGATGGATATATTTTAAAATAAAAAATAAAAAATAGAAATTTATAATATAATTTCAATCTGCTTTTTCATTGGCTATTTTTTTATTCTTCCTAGGTACTTAATCTTCAAAAGTTATCTGTTCTGGCCAAGATTTCACAATTTCACTCATGTCAAGACCCTTTTTCTTTAAAGTATTCTTCCTTATCAAAAATAAAATCGCTCCGACTCCTATGTATGGAAATACTATCAATGAAATAATTAAACCGGCATCTGGATCGGCAAATAAAAACAATACAAATATTAAAGATGAGATGGCACCTAATATTGCCATAATTTTTAACGTCTTAATATTTGGCTTAAAACCAGATTTTTCGTGTAATCCAGGATACTTTTTTGGGAGACGCATTGCTGCTATACATAATGGAATTTGAAGCAATAGTACGGCAACTGCTGTGACTGCACTTAACAAGACTGCTGTTGTTGCAATTCCGTATTCAGGCCCTAAAAAGGGTATGAATATAAAGAGGAATAATAGACTTACGACGAGTAGCAAAGTTAAACCTGGAATAGGAGTCTTGAATTTTGGATGAAGTTGTGCAAATTTTTTAGGAAAGAATTCATCTCTTCCTGCCATGAGAAAATCTCTTGAATAAGCAAGAAACAATGGGTGTATTGTAGAAGCTATAGCAACGGCTATAAGGATTGTAATAAAGATTAAGACTGCAGGTGGAAGTATCCCACCTAAAAGAATAATTTCTGTAACGGTTCCAACTTCCTCTCTCCAGGGATGAATACCCGCAACCATCAAAGCTTGTAATGTATAGAGCACTGTTAGAATGATGATACTTACGAATATAGCGCGAGGTATATTTTTTTTAGGATTTTTGACTTCTCCAGCTACATCTAATATCATGGTAAATCCCGCGTATGAATAGAAAAAAATCAATGTTGCAAATAATATTGGTGTAAAACCTAATGGAAAAAGAGGGACGAAGTTTCCAGCGTTAAAATGGGGTGCGGCTGCGACAAGAAAAATAATCATCACTAAAATATCTCCAAATAATACGATTATGATTTCGACTATACCCGAAATTTCTACGTGCAAAATATTGAGTAAGTAAAATCCAATTAAAATTAAAGTACTAAGAATTAATACAAATACTAATCGTTCTCCAGTCGGAATTTGAAAGATCTCAGCAATAAATAAGCTGAATAATGCCGCCATACTTGCCAATGCTGCGCATACTCCTAAAATTATCATCCATACGGTGATAAATCCAAGAAATTTCCCTGTTAGTCTACTACTAACTACATATGAACCTCCTCCTACAGGTAATGTAGAACCTATATAAGCACAACAATATGCTACGAATATCCCTGGAATAACTGCTAAAAGATAAGCCAAGAAAATAGCAGGTCCAGTTCGCGATAAATAAGCGGCGGGGGATACCCAAATAGAGGACCCAATCACAAGACCAACGATGATAAAGATGGCCATCGGTAAGTTAAGACCACGCTTTAATTCCTTATCTTCTGCCATATAATTCACTATTTTTGTAAATTTAATATCTAATTTTTCAAATTAATGATTTTTTTAAAAAAAAGTTCCTAATTTAAAAATCTAATTACTTACTATTTAAAAATTCAACAATGTTTTTTGAGAATCTGATGGCAGATTTTTAATCTTTATAAAGGAAAAAGAAAACAATTCTCATAACAATTTAAAAAAAAAATCAATATTAAAAATAAATTAGCAAGGTGATATCATGGAAAAAAATCCTTTTAAATGGCCTTTAGCTGTTATTGCAG
>JBHLLE010000288.1:0-5423 GCA_048885945.1 Candidatus Hermodarchaeota archaeon
TCCTATATTTTTTTAGAATAAAATACTTTAAAATATTATATAATATATTTTCACGCTCAATTATTGAACCATTAGTGCTTTTTTTCGTTCCTAGATTATAAAATTTGTTTGAAATCTGATACGAGAAGAAGAAACATAATATAGGGAAAACAATTGCTAATCCGCAACTCGACCAAATGTCTAATATATATAAATCTAAAGCATGGCGATCAATTATAAATATGATTATATTAGAATACCAAAATGAAGGATAAATCATTATCCAGTTTTTAATTTCGGGGTTTGATATCATGAATGTGAACAAATAATGAAAAAAATAAAAAATTGTTACGAAGATTAAAGATATAAGGATTAGTATTAATTCTTTTTTGACTTCAGAATAATTTTTTATTGAAATGAAATATTCAATGCTATTTGCTATCAAATTACCAATAAGTAAACCTAAATTGATAAGTATAAATAAACAAAGATATATAATTAAGAAGTCTAAGAACGTTAACTTCTTTACTTGCATAATTAAGCTTGTTATTATCGGTCCGACTAGTAAAACACCTAATAAATGAAAGGGTAGTAATCCCATAAACTCTCCAATAAAAATATCTCCAGATTTAATTGGAGAAGAAATTAGTATTTCATTATATCCCATTTCTGTCTTTTTATATAGCATATAGAGAGGATATAATATTGTCATAAGAAAAAGAAAAGTGAAAATATACTCAATTAGAAGGATAATTAATGGTTTAAAGAGATGATAAAATTGCTTCAGTAAATCGGGAAGAATGATGTCTAATAAATTTGGACCTAAATAAAATGCCCAAAATATCGATAGTGTATAGATAATAAATAAATATAACGTTCGATTTTTTCGAAATATATAAGTTTTAGCTAATATCTCCTTTTTCATTACTGCTTTCCAGAGAATTTTTCATCAACCACCGAAATTTAACTTTTTTTAATTCTATCAATTTAATGAGGTTTACCAAGAGATATTTCTTTTTTGAGAGGATTTGTTGATGATTTGAGAGTAAACATCTTCTAGACTGCGTGCTGATAAAGATTCTTTTATCTCGTCTGAATTTCCAATTACTTTTAATATCCCATTATCAACTATTCCAATAATGTCACATAATTCTTCTGCAACATTCAAGATATTTGTGGATAAAAATATTGTTTTTTTAGATTTTTTTTTAAGATGAATTATCATATCTTTTACTAAACTAGTCGCTGAAGGGTCTAAATTGGAAGTTGGCTCGTCTAAAAATAATATTTTTGGATCGTGTATTAATGCTGCGGAAAAGCTTATTTTTTGCTTCATACCACGAGAATAATTTTCAAGAAGTTCTTTTTCTTTATTTCTTAAATCAAAAATTTCTAATAATTCCTGTATACGTGAAAAAATAATATCTTTAGGCAAATTATACAGTTCGCCTACAAATGTCAAATATTCTTCAGCAGTAAGTTTATTATATAAAGCAGGAGATTGAGGTAATAATCCTGTGTTCATCTTAATTTTATGCTTATCTTTAATAATACCGTAATCCATAATGAAAGCAGTCCCAGAATCTGGAATTGTAATACAATTCAATAATCTAATAATTGTTGTTTTCCCCGCTCCATTTGGACCGACTAACCCAAAGGTCTCACCATAAGGTATTTTAAGATTTAAATTATTTACTGCTTTTGTCTTTCCAAAAAGTTTTGTTAAATTGTAAGTTTTTATTGCGAAATTATTGGAGATATGCCCCATTTATCTACCATAAATTAGTTATTGTTTTAGAGATATTATCTTAAAATTATTTTTATAATTAGATTATTATTCGTTTTCTAATTAATTATTCTTTTTCTTTTTTACTCTAAAATAAACTTGAATTAAAAGAAAAAAATATTGAAATTTAATGTTAATCTAAATTTAATTATAATACTTAATTATTGAAAATATATACAAGTGAGATAAATTTGAAAGCTAGTTTACACCACCCTCATTTGTTTGCTTCAAACTTGGATGAGAGCGTTAAATTTTACCAAGAAATGTTTGGAGCTGAAATAATCTTTGATTTAAAGATGGCAGGAGCCCGAAATGTAATGATTGCTATAGGATCTGGAAAAATTAACTTCTACGATCAGCCGCCAAAAGAACAAGCACGAGGAACTGTACATCATTTAGGAATTCAAACAGATGATTTAGAAGCTTTGGTAAATCACATGAAAAGTAAAGGTTTTGAATTCAAAAAAGAGATTAAAAATATGGGATTTTGGAAGTATGTAATGGCAGAAGGTCCTGATCACATTCTTTTAGAACTTTTTGAGGCCGTAAAAGATAAAATTCCTTCCGATCAATATCAAAAATTCACTTCATTATAGAATATTAAAACTATTTACATAGTAATCAATTTTAGATTTTATTTCTAAATACATTTTTTTCTTAACTTTTTAAGTGAATTAGTATTATATTTGGTTATTATGTTTGACGAAGATAAAGAAAAAATAGAAAAGATAATTAAGGATAGAAAGCACGCACATAGTTTCTATCTAAAAAATTCAGAAGTATATAAATCGTTTGTTAAATTGGAAGAAACAACTTTTACAGATGGAAATCTAAAAAAGAAAATTAAAGAATTAATCGCCCTCGGCATTTCAATAGTTATCAATTGTGAATCTTGTATAGAATGGCATCTAAATGAAGCAATAAAATCAGGAGCTAATTTTAAAGAAATTATTGAGGCTATTGAAGTTGGTATCGAAATGGGAGGTGGACCTGCCACTGTTTCAAGTAGATTTGCGTTAAAAGTACTAGAATATTATAAAATAAAATCATAGCATTATTTGCGTTCTTGCTTCTATTTATTCTTTACTCAATTATTTATTTTTTATTCTTTTTCTTTTTTTTTATGGTCTATTCTTTTAAAAATTGCTATGGTTTTTATTAGTGGATTTTTATGGACTATCATAAGATTAGAATTAGTATTAATTAAAATAATTCAAGTCTGATTAAAATGGCGGAAAGTAATCATCAAAATGAATTAGAAGGCAAGAATATATATTATGAATTCAATTCTATGCAAAAAAAGCTTCTGAAATTCCAAGATCGTTTAAAGATGATTAATTTTATTGGATATGGAAGAAAGAAAAAATTATTATTCAAATATGGTGAATATATTGAAAAAGCGATGGAAGATATTGAAAAAAAGCAGAGTTTAGAAAAATATCTTAAAGATGAGCTAGGTTCTTATTTTTATAGAATTAGAGGTGCATGGGAACAATATAAAGATGGAGTTATAGAAAAAACGGGCTTAATAGCTAGTTGTAGTCTACTATTAGGTAAAAAATTTATCGATATTTTTATTCATGAATCTCGCGAAGTCTTAAAGCTAAGAAAGAGAAATGTTTATCTTACTCTAAATGGTATTTTTGGTATATTATTCATATTATGTATATTTTACTTTTTGTTATTAATACCAATAAATACAGCACTTAAACCATCTGGCAATTTTATCCTCCCTGGCAACGAGAGGTTTGAATGGATATTTGCTATGATAATGGCTTTAATCATAATATTTTTAGTCGGATCTATTGCAAGTTTCATTCTCTCTAATTTAACTCTTAAAATTTATCTGAGTTTTATTGGAAAAAATCAAAAATTAGGGCTTGTTCCGACGGTAAATCTATTTGGTTCAGCTTTATATAAAAAACTAATATCAAGGGCGATAATAATTGGTTTTCTTACCTTTAATTTGGCATACAATTTAGCCTCTATTAGTTTATTCGTATCTTGGATGCGTGGTGTTGATCCTGAACAAATTAGTCTTCTTCCTGATCCCGAGCTGATGATACAAATAATGTGGATTGTAGCTATTCCTTGTATATTGGTACTTGTCCCGATCTGGCTAATGATGGATATCGGGCTAGCTAAAACAAAAAAAATTAGTGGTTTCGAATTTGAAAGTGTTAATCTAACAGGGAGTAAATTTTATAAATTTATTAAAGGTTATGCTGGAATTAGCTTTATTTATAATTTAGTTCTACTCATCTTCGCTTGGGCAAACGAAGATATCCCTCTCATTAGAATTATTATGCGAATTATTAGTCCTGTAATCGTAATCAGTTATATGTTTATTTTAGTTGTTTTAATTGATTATAATAATGAGAAATTCAAAAAGAAATTATGGAAACAATTAGAAAAGTATAGGATTAATAAAAAATTCAATCAAATCATTGAAATTCAACCAATCAAGTCTTACACAGAAATCTTAGATTATTAAATTATTTAATATTACTTATTTTGTTATAATAATAAGAAAAAATAAAGAAAAATAAGAAAAAGAAAAAAACAAATGCGAGGATTATTAAGATATTTTAAAAAATTGTAGTTACAATTTACTTTTTATCTGTTTACTCCTCGATCGTAAGGTCACTTCCGTAACCTTTGCCACTTCTGAAACTTCGGCTTGTGTTTTTCTACAGTTCGAAGCTTTAGCTGCCATATATATGACTGAAGCGGCTAAGCCCTTAGGATCTTTCCCTGTCCTAAGTAAGCCATTTTTGGAAGCCTGTACTAGCATATTAATTGCTTTTTTCTGGACCTCCATCGGTAAGCCTAGATCATTTCCAAATCTAAAGACAAGCTGTTCCGCTGTAATTGGTTTATATTTCAATCTTAATTCTGGTAAGACTTCTTTAACAACCATTCCAAGACTCCTATGTACGGTTCGTCTAGGAGTCATTGATGCATCACATACCTCTTCTAATAACCTTGGAAACTCGTGTACTCTGATCGCAGCATATAAAGATGCGGCTATAAAACCGTCAATTGACCTACCCATAGTCAATTTCTTTTTTGCTACAACGGAGTAGATTTTCCACGCAGTTTCCTTGATGTGTTCAGGGATATTCATTTTGGACGTTAACATCTTCAACTTTGGCTTGGCTTCCCAGAAATTACGCTCAATCGAGCTAATTAGGGAGTTTTGAATCTTGCTAAGTCTGGAGAAAAGCGTTTTTCCTTTAGCACCAATTAATCGACCTTTCGAATCAATCTTACTGTTAGGTAACATTGTTCTTGGACCAAATTCTCTCCATCTTGGCTCAGTTCTCCTTCTTTTGTTAACTTCCTCAACGGTATAAGCTCGTCTCTCGTTTCCGACTAGATTTCGGCCGACAATCATGCCACAATTTAAGCATACGTTATCACCATCCCGAGATTCAATGCAAGGATTATCGCAACAATATTCAAAATCCGCTTTGAGTTCGGGGTTAGCGTCCTCTTTTACAGAACGCAATCTGTCTTTATAGTTGTTTGCCATTTATTCACACATACCTTTTGTTTTTCAAAAATTATTGATCGAGTTAGTACTTTTTTTTGTTGTTTTCAGTCAGATTGTTTTAATTTTTCGTAACAATTTTAACTTTCTTCATAAAGAAGATAT
>JBHLLE010000289.1:0-4791 GCA_048885945.1 Candidatus Hermodarchaeota archaeon
AAATATCTGAGAATATGATAGTAAAAAGAGATCCTAAAAAAATAATAGAAGATTGCAATACTTGCGATCATCTTCATGGTTCAAAATGCGACATAAGCGGATGTATCGCTTACGATAAATATATACCTAAAATTGAAATGGATCAATCTAAATTACCTAAAAAGATGATGAAATTCGATTCTGAAAAACTGAGGTACGATCTCGTTCCATTCGGTCCAATAGACGGTCTTGCTTTAGTATTAACTTACGGAGCGGGAAAATACGCACCCCATAATTGGAAAAAAGGAAATACGCCCGAAGATATAGAAAGAATCAACGCCGCTTTAATGCGACATTATAGTAAATATCGTCAGAATGAATATTACGATCCAGAATCGGGTATGCCTCATCTCTATCACGCTCTTTGTAATTTAGTGTTTTTAATTTGGCATGAAGATAATATAAGGGGAAAAACTACCACATTCAACAAAATACGATGATTAAGAGTGTATATTAAATTAAAAAGTGGGCATCTTTACGAATTTCTATCAATAAAAGAAATAACTCCTATCCGAATCCTAATATGCGATATTAGAAGTACTCCAAAAGGGAAATGGGAAGAAAAACGCTTTAATCTCAATACAATAGAAGATACCGATGTTCCACAAATATTAGAATTACTTGAGGATGAAAAATGATAGAATTTCTTGAAAGATTCGCAAGTTTTATGGAAAGTAAATATTGGGAAAAATTTGAAGAAAAAAGAGATTCGTGGCAAACCTGTTCCTTAGATTATCTCCGCAGTCAATTAACTACTCATTATATAAAATGGATAGATAATTATGGAGAAGAGAAAGAGCCTGCCGATCTCGTAGATATTGCTATGTTTTGTATGTATATTTTTCTAAGATTAAATCCACCGTATTCAAATAAAGAGGTAAATAAAAATGAAAATTAAAAAATGGTTAAAGAAAGCTATACAAATATATAAAAAATATTCAATAAAACTTGATTTAGAAGAAGTAGGACTATTAGTAATGCATAAACATTATGGTAATAAGACGCTTGCTATAATAATAGGTTACGGCGATAAAGAGAAAGTAAAAGAGAGCTTCAAAAGATATGGTAACTAAGACTTTTTGCGATATTTGCGACCGTAGTATTTCAGGCGTAACGAATAATCGTTTTAAAATTAAATTTATAGTTCCAGAAAATCGCAGAGAATTATGGGATAAAACCTACGATGTTTGTGCTATATGTTATAGTAATTTTAATGATCTACTTGAGATTATGAAGAATGGTAAAACTCCATAAAATAGAAATAATTACGGAAGGGAAAGCCCCCGAAATTCACACATATTCCGACATCCATTACGGAAATAAATGTCACGATGTTAAATCTTTTGAACTCTTCTTAAAAACAACTGAAAAAGATCCAGATAGTTATGTATTAGGATTGGGAGATTGGATAGAAGGAAAAACTAAAGATTCGGTAGGATATGAAGATCAAGAAGTAAAAATAATGCCGCAAATTCGCCATATTTGTAAAAAATTTAAAAAAATAGCAGACGAAGGTCGTCTTATTGGATTAGTAAGAGGAAATCACGAAAAAGCGGCGAAAAAAACAGCAGATATTGATGTTATGGAATGGATGGCTGAAAAATTAGATGTTCCTTATTTTGAAACTGGTGTATTCCTTAAGATTCACGCAAAAAAAAATAATCGTAAGAGTGGGAAAAATTATACCTTATACGGAGTACATGGAGCAAGTGGGGCACGAACAATCGGTGGAAAAATTAACGCCATTCATAAATTAGGTGAAAAATTCGAGAATGTCGATGTTGTTTGTATGGGTCATGTTCATTACGGTTATGTCGGAAAAGGATTTAGATATAAACCAATAGGAGATTATATAAGAACCAGACAGCCACTTTATATAATTACTGGTCATTATTTGGAATATTTCGGGTCTTACGCAGAAGAAAAACTTTTACCGCCTGCTGGTCCATGTGGTACTCCTAAAATTAAATTCCATGTAGATATGAGAAGAGTTTCGGGTTCTTTATAATGACTAAATATCTTTTTAAAGTTCAACGATGTGTCTATAAAACAAAATACATAAAAGGAGATAGAGTTCCAATAGAAATAAGGAAAATTCTCCACGAATCGGGATTCTCAATATTTTATAGAACTGTTTATTTTATTACGGAAGACGATGTTGAAGAGGGTGATTTAGTAATTCCTATATCCCAAGAAGAGGTGAAAAAAATCTAATGCATGGTCCTTTTAAATTAAAGAATGGAGAAAATCTATTCGTAGCTCCTTCAAGTGGAATGCAATTCTATGGAGATAAAGCTGACGATGGAATTTGGATTTACAGACATTTATTTGAAGGTAAAGAAAAATTATATAAATATAATTCGTGGTTATGGCAAGGAGTTATATTAGATTAAAATAAAGAAAAATGACAGAAATATTTATAGTATTATTTAACGCATGGGATTGTTACCTTATAGTAGGAGCGTATTCTTCTATGGAAAAAATCCCATCAAATTATTTAAATTACATAACAGATCCAGAAGGGTCTGATTATTTCTTATATAAAACAGATTTAGATTCTGGTGAAGTGGAGATGGTAGATTTTGAAAATTAACGAAGATATAATCGAAGGAGAATGTTTCGGCGAAAAGAAATTTAAATGGCGAAATAGTATATTTAATTCGAGATTAGAAGCAGAAGACGCAAGATTTCGTTCTAAAATTCGAGAGGAATTTGATAAGAAATTTGGGCTTTTTGATTATGAAAGAGCGTTTTTTGCCACGAATTATTATCAAATAAAAGAATTTATGAAAGAAATGGAACAATGGGAGCCTAAAAAATGACCAAATATAAATCAAAATGCGATGTCTGTGGATGGGTCGTAACATCTTCTTTTAAGATGGTAATTTGTCATAGTTGTGGGGAATTAATCCGAAATCACCAAAAAATAAAAGATGATAATTGAAATAGATCCTCACGATGTTATTATAAATGGGAGAGAATTATGCCCTAAATCCTCTCTCGAAACTATTATAGATGAGATGGATTCTCATCCTTTATACAAACAATTAATAGAAATGACCGAATTTTTTGAAGATATGGAAGATTGGGGTGAATATTACGAAATTAAAGAAATCAAAAAAGATTAAAATAACATCAGATAAATGTAACGGTGTCTTCGTAATTTACACTAAAGATGTGCTTTGTGACGAAGATATAATTAGATTAAAAGAGGCGTTAGAAACCGCCGATAAATATGTAGTTTTACCTTCCGAATATATAAAAAAAGTAAGATTCGTGAAGAGGAAATGAATTGTCCTGAATGTGGTTCTGATAATGTAGAACAATTAGACGACCAATATTGGTTATGTCTTGATTGTCGTCAAGAATTTAGAGATGATTGGTGGCATTGAACAATGGATTGTATTTTCTGCGGTGGCGAGATGCAAACAATCGGCACTTACGATAAGGGAAAATACCTTAGAACGATATTTGAATGCGTGAATTGTGGATGGAGAAAAGTAATAAGGAAGAGAAAATCATCTCTATCCTAATAAAGATAATGGACAATATTAACGGTGGGAGTTTTCGCACCAGAGATACTTCTTACAAAGAAGCTTGTATTTTTAGAGAAAATATATTAAAAGAGTTAAAAGAGTTAATTAAAATATGAGGATTATTGGTGTAATTAATCAAATTAAACAAAAAACAAATAAATCTTGCAGAGAATGTTGGTCAGAGAATAATTATAAAGAGCCAAAAGAAACTCAAATATTACTGTTAAAATATTTATATTTTGATATAGCGAGATATTTATGCCCTAAACATGGTATAAAAGCTATAAGACCTGAAATTAAAAAAAGAAAAATAGAGATAATGAAATTATTATCAGAAATAAAAAAATTAGAAGAAATGAAATCAAGATTAAAGAGGGCTAAAGAATTTGAATAAGATTATTGTAAAAATTAAAAATTGGTTAAAAAAAATAAAGGTAAGGAAATTATTAATAAGAGATTTAATTCAAAGGCGTGACGAAGTAATTAATCGGGCAAAATTCGCCGCCAATAGAAGATTTCCCGAATATTTACAAGAGGGTAGATTTCCTGACTTAATAGAATGGATTATTTCTCCACATATTAAAAAAGAATGGTATCCTTATAGGGAATTGAATAATAAGGCAGTAATTGATGCGAAACAAACCGCCTACAAAATTCTTACGAAAGCACCAGAAATAGATAAACTCTTAGAGGAAAATAAGGTTGAGTTATGAAAATTGGTTAGATCTTAAAGATTCGCAAGATTTAGAAAAACAAATAATGGATTTAAAGAAACAGAGAGATTATCTTCTTGTATTTCTCGACACAATAGTTAATCAATGTAGAATACAAACTTTAGGCATGATGTCTTCCCCCGAAAGTAGTTACGAAAGAGAAATCGTAAATTTTACTCTTTTATTTAATGTTGTAAATTTTACCTTTACTTTTAACGAAAAATTGGGGAAAATTTTAGGTAGGGAAGATTATTCGGAAGAAAACACTAAAGATTTTCGTGAGGATTGGGAAAAAATAAGAGAAGAAAGTATGAAACCAGTTTTTAAGGAATCTTGCGAAAAAATTAAAGAAAAATTTGGAAAAGTAAATAAGGAAAAAAATCCTAATTATATTAGCTGAGGCGATTTTTATGGAAAATCTATCTAAATTTTTAGAAATAAGAAAGATTAAAAGAATAAAATTTGATGGAACATGCCCATATTGCGGTATAAAGATAGAAATA
>JBHLLE010000289.1:4801-5419 GCA_048885945.1 Candidatus Hermodarchaeota archaeon
CTAATTGTAATATATGTACGCATAAAAACGAGATTAAGGATGAATATATTTCTAATTTATGTGATTTCTGTAGTCATCCAATACCCGAATTAATATGTCAAAATTGTAATACTAATTTATTCGGAATGGGGTAAACCATTACCGTTCTTCATTATCCAAAATAACCAACCTGTAATTACGACTACAAGAGCAATATAACCGCCGTATAAGAAGTCACCCCATACCTTTATGGGAATTTGAGCGGTATAATGACCAATAACGATTATAAAAAGATCGAGAATAGTCGAAATAAAGGTTGCCGTTTTGGCACTTAATTCTTTATATCGTTTAAGTAGATTTTCTTGCCAAAAACCTTTTAATTTATTCCAAAATTTACCCAATTTTTTTTACCTATTTTTAAGTATTGTTATAATATTTTCATAGTCTATTTTTAATATAAGATTATTAAAGAAAATGAAAGAAATCCTAAATTATTTGAAATTAAAATACAATCTTAGACCATTAGCCGTAAGGCAGTTGAGTCGATTAATTCATAGATATAATATAACCAAGAATAAAAATTTATATATTGATGAAATGAAGAAATTAATAAAATACGAACAAGAAAATAATAAAGTT
>JBHLLE010000290.1:0-5402 GCA_048885945.1 Candidatus Hermodarchaeota archaeon
AATACTCCTTGAGAGGTTTTGATTGCATACATCTTGCTTCTGCCCTGCTTATACGCAAAAAAAGTAATCTTATCACCATTAGGTTTCAATATGTCATTATTTCTTAAAACCGTTAAAATTACGGCGGGAGTTAATACATGGTGTTCGGGACCATACATTTTAAATTTTGGATGTTTCATGATTGTATCTGCTAACATAAACGGATCCTTGATATTTGTTGTTTCACAAATCTCTTCAATTACTTCAATTGGTCCTTTAGAATGACATGAATCGCATATATAGTGTCCGTCTTCGCAAAAAATATTACTATTAAACAATTTTCCACAGAATTCACATTCAAGGTCTTTATATTCTTCAGGTGTTAAAGCGTATACCAAATCTTTTCCGCAAATCTCACATTTATCCTTTTTTTTCATTTAGTTTACCATATCTTTTCTGTTTTATATTATAATTCTATAAATGTTCTTTTTCTTTTACTAAAACATGCAATTTGATTATAACCAATTTCTTTTAACATTTTTACGATATTTTTAAATTTCCATGCCACTTCTTGGGGTGCGTGAGCATCTGAACCTAATAGAACAGGAATATCAAGATCATGCATAATCCGAATAATCTCCTCACTTGGATATTGTTGTTTAACTTCTTTTCTTAAGCCTCCCGTATTTATTTCCATTACTTTATCTTTTTTTTTAATAATCTCTAATATTTTCAACACTTCGTTCATAATTACTTCCTTGTTTTCAGGAACATTATTAAATTTTTTCGGTAAATCAAAATGGGCTACAATGTCGAATCTAAATTTATCAGAGTTAAGCATTTTTTGTTGAGTTTTGTAATATTCCATATAAACTTTATCTGGACCATAATATTGATAATCCTTTCTAAATCTACTATCATCAAATCCCCAAGCTCCCCTTTCATCTTTAAAATTTAAAATATGTATAGAACCTATAATATAGTCTAATCGATCTATGATTTTATCAAGATGAATATTAAGGGACGCTTCTTGATTTTCAAAATAATCAATTTCAAACGCTAGTTTAATATTTATTTTAGGATTATAAGTATCTCTTAAATTTTCAACAGTTGATAAATAATGTTCAATTTCATCTAAGGAAATTGCATATTCTTGATAAGGAATTCTTTCAATGTTTTTTAAAAATTCATAGGGAAAATGATCAGATATGCCAATCGTAGTTAATTTCAGATCAATAGCTTTTTTCACATAGTCTTCAATTGATCCTATTGCATGATGACAGATTTCACTATGAGTATGCCAATCTTCTAATTTCATATTTGAATGTTGAAATTTATCAAGTAAGATAAAATTAATGGTTAAAATACATTAGCTAGAATTTTGAGAAAAATTGGGTGTTTATAATCTTATTTTATCAAGAAAATCTCTTCAAATAAATTCTTCTTATTATAATTTAATAAATTGTAAATATTTTGCATCATAACTCAAATTAAAGGTAAAATTTAATTAAAACTGAATTAGGTTCCTAAATGGAATTTAAAGAAAAACAATTTGATGGTCCTTACGAAGTTGCAGAAGTAGAAATTAATAATAAAGGTGAATTTTTTAAGGGTCTATTATATTTCCCTCCTGAAAGATTTAAACAACCATTCTCAGTAGTTATTTATTTTCATGGTTTTCCTCAATTATTTCCTTTACAGGAAATTGTGTCAAATTATAAATCAATCTTAGAATTGGGATATGTTTTTTTAATTTTTAATTTTAGAGGTTATAGATTTAGCGATGGTCAAGTTTCGATAAATGGACAAATTTCTGATGCGTTAAAGATTATTGAATTTATTAGGAAGTTTTCTAAAAAAGAAGTGTTTAATTTAAATGATGTGAATATTATAGCTCATGATTTTGGTGCTTACATTGCTCTCGTATTGTGCTCAAAAATAAATTTAATAAATAGATTATTACTCTTAAGTCCGATATTAAACTTAAAGAAACATGTATTTAGTGAGGATTTTAAAAATGCTCTTGAATATATCAATAGATATCTCCCAAGTAACATCAAAGGAGTAGAAAAAATTGATGAGTTCATTAAAAAAACTAAAAAAGAAGCATCGAATAAAAAAATTCAAACATGTTTTTTTTCAAAACATTTAAAAAATAAAAAACTTAAAATTATAACTGGAGAACGCGACAAAATAACTCCCATAAATGAGATCGACGAAGTTTTCAAATCTTCTAACTTAATTCCAGAAATATCAATAATTAAAAATATGGATCATGAATGTATAGAGGAGGAAGATTTTGAAGAAATAAATAATGAAATAGTAAATTTTTTTTTTAAAATTAATAAATAAAACAAGATTAATTCAAATTAAATTTAGCACAGTTTTTTCATTTTAAGGTTTTATAAGAAAAAGGTGGCAAAGATAAGTAAATTTTTAAGCCCAAAAGAACTCGCTGAATATTACATTGCCAATAATTTAAATAAACTTGAAGTTATTAACTTATTGTTTTCTATTATTGAAGAGTGTGGAGATGGGAAAATCCGTGCTGAATATATAAAACTATTTGACGATTTACATCTTCATAATAAAAAGGTTTTTCAATTTCTCGAACATCTTTTAATATCAGACGAAAATTCGGTTGTAAGAGCCACATCAGCAAAACTTATTATGAGAAAATATCCTAATGAAATGTTATTACCTATAAAATGGACAATACAGAAGGATAAATCGTTTTTAGTCTTAACTATGATAAATAAACACCTTTCCAATGTAAATAATGAAGTTGACGATGTTTTAATAAAAGAATTGTCTGCAAGAGTACAAAAAATTGCAGATAATTACGGATTAGTTCAACAAGAAGCATTATTTTTGATGGACATTGGATTTGACGAAGTGTTGTATAAGGACACACGTACCTCTAACAGGTTTAATATTATTTACGGAAATAACAATATTATGTGTGCTGTTAGAAATGGATATATAAGAGCATTAAGTATATCTTCCTGGACACCAGAAAGCTTGCCTAAATCAATTGGAAACTTATCAAAATTGAGGTATCTTAATTTGAGTTGCAATGACCTAACATTATTACCTGAATCAATGGAGTCCCTCTCTAGACTTAGGTATTTAGATCTAGGGTGGAATGAATTTACCACCATCCCAAACTTTCTTGCTAAAGTGAATTCAATTAGGTACTTACGATTGGATTTAGATCATAACGAAATTGAAACTATTCCTAAATTTGTTAAAAAACTTAAACAATTAAAATATTTGAATTTAAAAAGTAATAAGATAAAAAAAATTCCTATTTCAATAGGATTATTAAAAAATTTAGAGGTATTAGATTTAAGAGAAAACGAAATTGAAACAATTCCTTATTCAATAGGTTTATTGACTTCATTAAAAGAATTATTATTGAGTCATAATAAAATTATATCACTTCCTAATACGATAACTCAACTTAAATCATTAGAAGTATTAGATTTAGCTTACAATAACATTAATGATTTCCCTAAAGAAATTTATAAGTTAAAAAACCTGCGTTCTTTAAATTTAAAAAATAATAATATAACTGATGCTACAAACTCATAATCTTTAGTGAAATATTTAAATTTATCATGAAATCAATATTTCTGATATTAATTTTAAGATTTTCAGACTTTTGATATTTTTTGAATCATTTATTAATAAAACAAAATTATCTGCAAGAATTTCTTCCGGATGAATTATATATTCTGTATTCATTCCTATTTTTAGAAAAAATTCGGGGAAATTTTCGGTAGTGAATAGAGATAATTTATCTTTATCGTAAATTGGAACGCTAGAACCATTAGATACTTCGATTTTTAGAAGTCTAAATTGAAGATAATCAAAAAATTCTCCACCTTTTTTTTTATTATATGGCATCTTAGAATATAAAATGGGAATAATTTTAAAGTTTTCATCATTAAAGCTTACTTCCATAAAAGAATTATTGAAAGGAGCATCTGGATTTGTTATTTTTAGGTTTATTAACTCGTCAGGAAACTTTAGCTCTGGACAGCTAAAAAATCCGATACTATTATATAATTCTCTTTGCTTTTTTGGATTGTTTTTAGAAAAAATGTGAAAAATCTCATGAATTATGATATTTTTTAGTTGATATGGTGCATTTATAATAGTTTGAGGTAGGATTATGGCATTTCCTCTACAATATGCTGCATTACCTTCTTCAAGACCGCTAGTTTTAATAAAAAAAAAAAATTTTGGAAGGTTTATATTATATTGAGAGAATTTTGACTTCAAATTTTTTAATATCGATTCAATTTCAGAACTCTCAAAAGCTCCAAAATTTAAAGTTTGTTTGCTTATATAATCTAAGAATGCTGCTGTTGAAACTTTATATTCTGTTTTTAATCTTGCAGATCGATCAAATGGACTCAATGCTTTTATAAAATCATCTTCTTTTGCTAATATTTTTGAAGCTTGAAATTTATTTAAAAAAATTATTTCCATTATAACGATTAAAAGTTTTGTTATCTTTTACCTTTATAATACTTTTAATAGATAACTATTTAAATTGAGAGATTTTCTACAAATAAGCTATAAGAATGTAATTAAAGCTATTAAGAATTTATTTATCGTTTATTATTGTTCCATTCTTCTCTTTTCTTCTTCAATTTTTTCCTTTTTAAGTTCTCTTTTTTCTTTAATTCCGTGATGGGTATCATATCTTTTGATATACAGTTCTTCGTACTTTTTTCTTAGATATTCAACATCTTCCGTGTGTCCTAATATATCTTCAAAAAATCGATTCTTCTTATATTTCTTAGCAGGGATACCCAAATATATCCATTCATCCTCCAATTCCTGACCAACTATCGTAACTGAATTAGCTGCGAGAACACTATTTTTCCCTATATGAGTACCTGGCATGACAACGGCATGAGCTCCAATCCTAACATTGTCTTCAATAATGGTCTTTCTAATTATTAAAAGATTTCCAACGATCGTTGCAGATTGAATTATTGACCCTTGACCCACAACCACATTTTTTCCAAATTCTATAAACTCGCAATCCACCCATCCTTCAAATAAAGAATTAGTAAAGGTAGTCTTCACCCCAAATGCTTTGAAACAGACATTGTCTAAAAAAGGAAATGGAAACTTGTGAGCTAACCATACTGGCCATCTTTTTATTGTGCTACGGAGAGACCAATATCGATAATCTTTATCTGAAGGATGTCGGAGGAATGTTCCCTCTTTTGGTTTATGAAACGCATTTACTATTATTAATAAAATTTTAGCAAATAATAAAGAGGTAAAAACCATGGTTAAATACATTACAAAGAACAAAAGTGGAATATATATGTAAAAATGAACTGGTCTCACAGGATCATATAACCATTGCCAGTAGAACCAAAATTCGAGCAAAATCGGGA
>JBHLLE010000291.1:0-5389 GCA_048885945.1 Candidatus Hermodarchaeota archaeon
GTCCATTATATTTGTGTTTTTATCTCTCATATTAATCCCTCTAACTTTTGTCTAATTTGATTACTTCCTCATCAAAATAATATATAAAATTGATTATTTACATATAAATAAAGTTGAAATTGTTTTTCAAACAGAAATTTAAAATATAACGGTCATTCTATATTAAACTACTTAGATCTCTAAGATATCCCATAAATAAGGATGTTAAATAATAAGAAATAAAAAAATTATTTTGATTTATAGCTAATTAATAATATTTTTGAAACTATAAAAGAAAAATAAAAAAAGAATAATTTAATTTAATAATATGAATTGTTCTATGTTTTCCATCTATAACTTAAATTATTCTGTACCTTTCCATAAATAATGAATATTACAGTATTCCCTTGCCCAGATTCCTGTAGTATCTGCGACTACGAAAGTTGCTTTTGGTTCGTCACCGGGTTTTAAAAACTTTCTTTTATAACAATCGTCTTGGCATACTAATTCTATCCACATAATCCAGTGTTCTTCCGTCATAGGATGTGGAGTTCCCATCGATATACCAACATCAACAGTTACCTTATTACCATCGATAGTAATTTTAGGTACGTGTTTTTCCCCTTTCCATTCTGCAGTCTGTTCCTCCATATGTAGCATAGGTTGCCCACAGCAGATAGTTTCCGGCACTCCTCCATTAAGAATTTCAATAACTTTACCGCATACTGAACAACGGTAGATTTCTTTTCTTTTAGTCATAATAACATCATTGAATTACATTTTACGTTATGTATGGATTATGCGATATTTAATTCTTTTTATTTTAAATTAAAGGTTAATTAGTCAATTCTTTAAAAATCTTCGCACTTTTTTCTGAAATGAGACCTAGGATGATCACATGATGGGCATTTCCAAGTTTCTGGTAATGAATCCATTTCAACTTCGTATCCACATTCCATACAGATCCACACGATTTTTTTTCCGCGCTTAAAGAAGGCATCGTCTCCTACTAGTTTTATGAGTTTCCCGTACCGTTCAGAATGGTGTTTTTCTGCTCTTATAATTGCTTTTACCCTTTTTGCAATCTCGGGATATCCTTCTTTTTCTGCCGTCTTAACAATATCAGGATAAAGAGTCTGCCATTCCATATCTTCTCCTGCCATTGCAGATTTTAAATTTTCAAGCGTAGTTCCATAAGTTGTATGAAATTGTGCATCTGGTAAAACAGACATATCGTCAAAGGGCTCTTCTTTCTTGAAATCCTGGAGCATCTTATAAAACCAACTACCATGTTGTTGTTCTTGATCTGCAGTTTCCAAGAAAACATTGGAAACTAGAACATATCCTTCTTTTTTAGCAATTTTAGACCAAAAGGTATAGCGATTTCTAGCCTGTGATTCGCCTACATATGCTGTAAATAATTTTTTAGGAGTTTCTTTCATGCTTTATCACATTTTTGAATTTTCTTTTAGTATAAAAATAGGGTTTCTATTTTGAGATTTCAACTATGATGAGATCAATTTATTTTTTTCTCTTTTAAATTAGAAATAAATAATAATTTATGCAAAATGTTGAAAGATTAGAATAAGTTATTCTTTAAATACCTAAAATAAGATTAACCACATAATTGAATTTAATTATTCAATCTAGAAGTAAAATTTTTAGCAAAATTTATCATATAATCCTTTATTTTATAATTAGGAACGATTAAATCCGCTACACCAGATTCAGCTGCGGCTTTTGGCATACCATAAAGAACTGCAGTTTCCTCAGATTCAGCAATAGTTTTTCCTCCGGCTTTTTTAATCGTTTTAAGACCAGCAACTCCATCTTTACCCATACCTGTTAATAAAATACCTAAAGTATTATTTTTATAAACTCTAGCTGCGGAATAAAATAAAACATCCACAGAGGGTCTACAGAAATTAACTGGTTCGCCTTCGAATAATCTTAGGCAAGGTTTTCCATTTTTACCTATAATTTGCATGTGTTTATCTCCATGAGAGATATATATAACTCCAGGTCTAATTTGTTCCCCATTTGCTCCTATCTTTACTTTAAGATTACATTTCTCTTTTAAGCGCACAGTAAATTGTCGCATAAAAAAATGATTCATATGTTGAACAACTAAGATTGGACTGGAAAAGTTATGCGGTATTTTCTCTAATATTCCTTCTAGTGTCCTGGGCCCACCCACACTAGCTCCCATTACTATTGCATTAGAATCAAGATTTTTAACATCAACAGGACTTCTATCAAAAAAAAAATCTTCAAACCTCTGCTGAAATTCGTTTTGCGTAGGTTTCGTTTTAATTCTATTGGTTTTTTGAATTTGACGAATAAATTGTTTCTTAAGCAATAACTTTACTTGACTATTGATTTGGTTAAAATTTGATTTAGAGGCTATTAACACTTTTTCAATTAATCTATCTTTAATTTTAGGTAATTCTTCTTTCCACACTCCGCTTGGTTTTATAATATAATCAAACGCATAGGAAGAATGGGGTCTAAGAAAAGGATCCGTTAATTTACTTATAGAAGATACTAAGAAAATTATAGGAACTTGAACGGAATGTGTTAATAATTTAAAATTATCAATATTGGTTAGGTTAATAATGTCAATATCTAAAACTATAACATCAAATTGATGTTCTTCAATGGCTTTAGTAGCTTCTTGAAAATTTTTTGCTATATGAACTACTTGAATTATTTTATGTGATAAAAGAAGTTCAGAATATAATTTTCTCTGATATATCGATTCTTCAACTATTAATACTTTAATCACATAAAAATGATTTTCTTAGACTTTTTATTTCTTTGTTTTTAACAAATTTGTTCAAGAGAAGAGAACGACTCAAAGATAATATAACCATATTACTTTCATTGAAATCAGTTTTTTAGAATTATATTATATATCTTGAAAATTTTTTTATAAAAATACGATTAATACCAAAAATCTTATATAAATTAAAACAGAGAAGGTAAAATTATGAAGATTGAATCTATTCCCCCTAATTTAAACGATAATTTCAAAGAAAAAGAAAATTTCAATAATCTAATTAACAAACTTGAAACTCAGAAAGACAATTTGTATAAAAACTTGAAAATGTTTCAAAAAACGCTTTTTGAAAAGGATAATGAATTAAATAATACAACAGATACATTTAAAAAATCGATTTTAAGACTAGAATTAAGTCATTTATTACGAGAAGAAGATTTGTATATTAAAAAAATAAAAAATATTGAAAATAAAATCGTTATAAACACACATAAATCTAAATTTTAGAGAACAATTCAAAAATAATACTTTTTGACTTCCAATATAACTAAATTAATCAAATCTTTTGGGTCTTTTACGGGATAAAAAGTAACTTTATCTAGCAAGTCTTTAAATTTATCTTTTGGAATATTAGGTGCTCCAATAAAAAAACCTACTATTTTGTGTCCTTTTTCAGTTAAATTAATAATTGCTTTTTTAGCCTTTCCCCAGTTATAAATTCCGAAATCAGTTATTATAAAAGCTAGTACCTTCTTTTCGGCATTTTCACATTGAGATAAAGTCTCTTTTATTGGTAAGACGGTTCCGCCTCCTTGATATTTTAATAAAATTTGCTCTGCTTTACGATAATCAACTGTCCAATCGCAAATATATGCTGAAGCAGAAAAATTTATTACGCTAAATTTAACGCCTTTGCTGGCAGCATAGTGTAATGCTGCAAACGAAGCAACTAATGCGGTATGATAATTTCCCCTTCCACTTTTTGTTCTAGAAGTATAATTCCATCCCATGGAACCTGAAGAATCAAGTATAATTAATAAATCTGGTATTTGTTTTTCTTCTAATTGCCCTGGTCCTTCTTTAAAAGTCCATTTTCTAGTAGTTATGTTGGGAATTATAATAGGACTATTTAAGAGAGTTTGGACAAGATCTAATTCTTCAATTGGATCTCCAATCTTCCAAACATCAGGATAAACGGGAACCTGTCCTCCTGGTTTTTCCTCGTAAATTTTAATCTCAATTAAATTTCTAGCTAAAGCACGATACCAAGTTGCCAACGGAGACCCGTCTATTAAGATTCCTGCTTGTCTTGCAGGAGCCCCAAATTCTGAATACGGTACTCCTTTTGCAAATTCTTCTGACTTTCGTCTTAAATCATCGTCATTGTCTGGATTCAATTTATCTCGATTCTTATTTTCAAGAGGATTATCCATTAAATCTACGATATCTTCCGGAAATTCAACATTTCCACCACTACTGCCCGGAGCTCTTCTTTTAGTTTTCCCACTATCACATTTAATTCCTTTCCCGGTTAAAGTAAAAGTATTATTAATTAGATTTTTTAGTGCTTTGGAAATGTCAGCAACTTTTTTTTCCCATCTCGAGTCATCTTCGAAGTTCTTCAATATTATTTTCGTAATTTTGTTGGCCAAATTATCCATTGTAGATAGAGAATTATAGAGATCAAGCTTTTTTAGCTCTGTTTCTGATATTGATTCTCTGCTTATAATATCCGATTTTTCTTCTTCAGATAAAGCCTCAACTTTGATTTTTCTAAGAATTTCGAATTTAGAGAAAAGATTTTCGTCAATTAATTTAACATCAAACATTTTCTCATAAGCTTTAAACAAAAAACGCGAAAAATCACTCAAATTTTTACCATATCTCTCAATTATTTGCTCGTAATTCTTTCTCGATTCCCAAAGCATTAAGTCTGGATATTTCTTATATAATAACGTGTCAATGATTAAATCAGCAAAGACATTCACAACAATGGGAGCAAAATTTTGGTTAACGTTTTTCATAGCTTCTTTTAACAATTTTGCGTGAATCATTCCATCGTAAGGAATTATTTCGTAATGTGAGACTTCATGCATAGATATTGCGTGATAATAGTCAATGTATTCAGCATCTTCTTTAAAAAGAGGAGTTTCTGCTAGATTCATGGTTATCTGCCATTTATGTTCCGGATCAATATAAAATCCTTCTTTATGCGTATAGTCAAAAATAAATCGGGGAATTTCCAGCGGAGGATAATAAAATTCCTTCATTGTCTTCCCCCATGCTTCTGTTGCGCAATTTATTAATTTTTGTTCTTTAGAACTGAATCCTTTTCTACTTTTTTTCTCTCTTATTGAACTTTCTCCCATTATATCTTTATGTTGATTCTTTTTTTTAATTTTAAAAAGGTTTAATATTAAATTATATCAGAATATGTTTTTTTTTTTTTATTTATGTTTTATCCCTTGTTATTTTCTAGTTTATTCTCAAAAGATGGCTTAGTATAATTTATTAAAAGTAATATTTCCAAAGAGTAAATATAATTTATATTTCTAAATTATAAATTTAAAGATTTTAATATTAAAAATTGTAATAATAGTTAAAAAAAATTATATTATATTAACCGAATCT
>JBHLLE010000292.1:0-5345 GCA_048885945.1 Candidatus Hermodarchaeota archaeon
GATAGTTTTGTAATAAAAATTTTCAAAATATTAAATGCATTTCGAATAAAAAAAGATAAATAATCAAGATATATATTTCATTTAAACTAAAGATCGAAATTTATTTGTTAAGTTATGATTGAAGGTTTCTTTAAAACTGAAAAGAAAGCAATAAATGAAGAATTAGAAAAATTTTTCAATAAATTAAATAAAGGAGAAAAAGAAGTCTTATTCGCTGATTTTAATGTGCAACTAAAAAACTTTATAATTCCAGAAAATCAAAAAGCGAAAAGAATTCATCCGATTTTATTAATAGCTGCTTTTAATGGAATTATAAATCCAATGTACTTAGAGGATAATATTAATGAAATTCGCGAAGTATCGATTGCGGTTGAATTTTTACATAGTGGGCATTTAATACACGACGATCTAATCGATGACGATGATTTTAGAAGAGATAATCCCTCCTTTCACAAACAATTAGAAAAAGAGTTATTAAAAATATATAAAAATGTAAATAAAATTGAAAAAAACGAAAAAATTCCTCTATATGGTAGAGATTTAAGTATCTTAGGTGGATCTCTAGGTTACTTTTTAGGATTAGATGTAATTAGAGCTTCAAAATTTCCTAATCAATTAAAACTTTTAGCAATTAAAGAGTATTCAGAGGCTCTGGATTTTTTAATAAAAGGTATGATAATAGAAGAATATATGGAATATCATCAAATTACTATGACTTTAGAACAATATTTAAATCTAGCTGAAATGCAAAGAGCACGGATTTTCGAAAAATCAACTAAAATAGGGGCAATTTTAGCTAAAGGGAATTTACAATATCAAATTAAACCATTATCCGATGCAATGTTAAAAATCGGACAAGCGCATGCAATCAGGGACGATATATTAGACATCGAAGCTGATATTAAGGATAAAAAAAAGAAATTTCTTTATATCTTAGCAATACAAAACACAAATGAAGAACAGCAAAAGATTTTAAATGAAATATACCGAAAACCTGAAGTTAACAATGATGACTTAGATACGGTGAAATATATTTTCGCGAAAACTAATGCAATCATTGTTGCCGAGCAGTTTTCAAAAAACCTTATTCAGGAAGCGAAAGGCTATTTAAAAGATATTTATCCCGATTTAAACAGAGAACAGAAGGATTTTTTCAATGAATTTAGCGATTATATATATCTTCGTGAATTTTGAAATTAGGCAGTAGTAGTTCAATTAAACAAGTGTAGCTCCACAATTATGTCTTTCAAGCATTAGAGCTGTTAACTCTTTGAATACTTCTAAAATGTGAAAATTATTTAAAGCACTAGTACGAAAAAAACCATCAAACTTTTTAGTCTCAATAAATTCGTTTATAACTTCGTTACTTACAATTTCAGCTTTAGTTGTTTTCTCTAATAAATCACATTTACTGGCGACTAAGATTATAGGAATATTATTATTTCCAATATTATCTACTAAAATATTATTCCAATAATCTAATTGTTGGAACGACGAAAAACTAACTGAATCAAAGACTAACAATGCCCCATTTGTTCCTTCTAAAAATTTTGGAATCATAGGTCTAAAACGTTCTTGACCCCCAAAATCAAAAATAGAATTTACGACATATCCATCTTTTTTATTTGAAGCATTAGGGAACTTAATTCTTAAATAAGTTGAATGAAAACTAATTCCTAATGTCATTTTAGTTTTTAAATTAAAAGAATTAAAACAATAACGATTAAACAAACATGTTTTGCCAACCCCTGGTGCTCCGATTAAGATAATTTTAAATCCATAGTAAATATCTTCTTCAGGAACTTTCATGCTTTCTTGAACATTGATTAGTTAGTCAAATAATAAAAAATTCTTATAAAGAATTAAATAATTCTTAACAAAAAAAATAATCGAAATATAAATTATTTATAATGTAAAATTCTAAATTTCGAGATATATTAATATACAAGTAGGAATAAAAATGTAGTTTAATTTACTAAATTAATAGGAAATTATTGTTATGAAACTCCCACCTGAGCAAATTGTTATTAGACCTCCTATCGAAGCATATTCCGTTTTAATTCCAGTTACAGGAGGATGTTCTTGGAATAATTGTAAATTTTGTGGAACTTATAAAGGAATTTATGGAGGCCTTCAAGATTATTCTGTAAGACCCTTAGAAGATGTTTTGAGCGATATTGATAAGTTTGCAGAGAGATCACACGATGGTTATCCTGTATTTTTAGCGGGAGGAAATCCAACATCAGCGCCAACTGAGTATTTAGTTCAAATAATAAAGTATGTAAGAGAAAAATTAAAGAATGTTCCAAGAGTTAGTTGTTACGCAAAAGCATTAGACATCTTAAGAAAAACCGATAATGAATTGAAAATGTTAGCTAACGCGGGTTTAAACATTGTCTATATGGGACTAGAAAGTGGTTCTAGTAAAATTCTAAGAATTATGAAAAAAGGAACCAACGCAGAGTCGATGATAAAAGCAGGTAAAAAAATTTTGGATGCTGGTATTAAACTTAGTCTTTATATAATTCTTGGGTTAGGTAGTTATGAAAACTCTGAAGATCATGTTAAAGAAACAGCTAGAGTATTAACTGAAATAAATCCTACTATTTTTCGTTTTAGGACTTTAAATATATTACCTAATACACCTCTATGGAGAGAATGGAAAGAAGGTAAATTTAAACTATTAAAACCAGTGGATTGTCTAAAAGAAGAAAGAGATATTATTGCTAACTTAGGAGATAATGTGACGTCTCAAGTATTTAACGATCATGTGAGTAATTATTGTGCTATAGAATCAACCAATATTAAGGAAGATAAAGAAATGTTTTTGAAAAGCTTAGATGCTTTTATAAACGATCCCGGAATTCAAACATTACCTAGAAAAAACCTAATTCGAATGTAAAAAGTAAAATTTTACTTTGTTATTTATAAAAGCTCTGATTAAATAAAATCATAATATAATATATTTTAAGTAAATAGTTATTTTTCTACGAAAGTCTAGAATTTTTTTAGCTATTCTCCAATACATTATACTCTTACTAATAAAATTTTATAAATTAGGATTATCTTTATTATTAATATTTAAATTACTATTCAAAAAATTAAGTTTTGAATATTTTTAAAAAAGGGATCTATAAGGTGAATCAAAGATGTCTGATTATTTTCGAAAAAAAGCGCATACTCATGAGCTGATAACTACTTTTGACGATGTTCTTCTCCTTCCAGGGTTTACAAATTTTAAACCAAGTGAAGTGGACATTTCTGCAAAACTGGGAGAAAAATATAAGTTTAATTTACCAATAATGTCCGCAGCAATGGACACTGTAACGGAAGAAAAAATGGCGATAAGGATGGCTCTTTTTGGTGGTCTTGGTGTTTTGCATAGAAATTGTTCGTATGAAAAACAGAGAGAGATGGTGCGGTACGTAAAGCGTGCTCGATCTTTTGTTATCGAGGATGTTGCTACTATTAATCCAGATGAACCGTTATTTAAAGCTAAAAACTTTTTAGAAAATTACGGTATTAGCGGACTTGTTGTTATAGATGAAAGTAATAAAGTTTGTGGAATCTTTACAAAACGAGACATTCCATATTCAGAAGAGGAATGTAAAAAAGGATTAGTTAAAGATTTCATGACCAAAGAAGTTATATCTATTAAATCTGGTGTATCACGCGAAGAAGCATTAGAAATGCTATTCAAACATAGAATTGAAAAATTGCCCATAATCGACGATGGAAATTTAAAAGGATTAATAACAAAGAAAGACTTAAAACCAGAATTTCCTTTAGCCTCAATAGATGAAGAAGGTCGTCTATTATGCGCATTAGCTATTAGTCCACAATGTCCTACCACTAGTCAAGCTATTTCTAGTCTAAAAGAAATCGATCAATATACTGACATATTTTTTATTGATGTGGCTGATTTTTATAAAAAAGATGACATTGAAGGTACTAAGAAATTAATGGATTTACTAGAAGCAGATTTTGTGATTGGGAATATTGGAACATATGAAGCAGCGGAATATATTCTTACTAAATGTGATTATCCAGAAAAGTTTATCGCGTTGAAAGTTGGTATGGGTTCAGGTTCAATATGCACAACATCAATTCAGACTGGAGTGGGCGCTCCAACTCTATATGCCACCGCTGAAGTAGCGGATGCAATAATAGATTATAATCCAAAAATGGGATTAATTGCTGATGGGGGTTTTAAAAATCCGGGGGAATTACCAAAAGCGTTTGCAGTTGGAGCTGATATGATTATGTCAGGGCATTTTTTTGCGGGTTGTACGGAGAGTCCTGGTTATATAGACACAATACAAGGAAGAAAAGTAAAGATCTATAGAGGTATGGGCAGTAAAGAAGCAAGAACTACCAATTACATATTGGATAGATATAGTGTAGAATCAAAGATGCTGCCTGAAGGAGTTAGTGATTACGTTCCGTTTGTTGGAGATTTAGAAGGAGTTTTAACCACACTAAAAGAAGGTTTAACCAATGGAATGATATATTCTGGTGCTCAAAATCTTCGCGATATGAGGCGCACTAAAATGGGCGTTATTTCTGCTATTGGACAATCTGAAGCTAGACCACACGATTTATTGGGAAAATATTAGATTTAGAGTCTCTTTTATAAAAATCTTAAATAATCATATTCTTCTTTTCCTTAATTCACAAAGAATTAAAAAGAAATTCAAGTATTATTTATTAAAATTTTAAATAAGTGAAAAGGTAAAATGGTGGATGTTAGAGGAAATTTAAGATTAGCGTTCTCTACGATTTTTTCACCTAATGAAGATTTTGATCCCAAATCTTTTAAAATAGATTCAAGAATGTTTCCAGGTTTTCAAGAGGAAAAATTAGTTGAGATTAGTGATCTTGATAAACAAAAAGATAGAAGAGTAGGTAAAGCAGTTAAAAAGTTGAAAAATAAAATTGGGGAAAAAAGATTAAAATTATCTGAGAGAGAAGGGCTATTAAGAATTTTTATAGTTAAAAAAGGATTAACTAAAAAAAATATAAAACAAATAATAGAAAAAACTCAAATAGAAAATTTAGGATTATTTCTAGATAATATCGAAATGGATCCTAAGGCTCTCGCTAATAAGGTCGAATTTAAGAATCAAGAGGAATTGTTAGAATGTTTGAGAATGGCAAGAAAATCTCTTGAAACTTTAAAAACAACCATTAAAGATCCTCCTAGCATTATCAAAACTGCTATACTTATGTGTTTTGAACTATTTCAGGTACCTAAAGAAAAGGTTAATGTGTATTCAAAAGAAGATGGAGAACTCTTATATATTGATGAATTAAGAGAGTTCAGTATTTCTTTTAAAGCTAATAAT
>JBHLLE010000293.1:0-5335 GCA_048885945.1 Candidatus Hermodarchaeota archaeon
AAAAACTTGGTAATTCACGCTCATAGAGCCATGCATGCTGCTTTTACTCGAAATAAAAAGCATGGAATAACCATGTTAATGTTAGCAAAATTAATGAGATTAATTGGAATGGATCAATTACACACAGGCACAGTTGTTGGAAAGATGGAAGGAGATAAACAAGAAGTTATTGATATTAATAAAGTGATTACAGAACCAAAAATAATTGATAATAATACTACTATACTGAATCAAAACTGGGGTGACATAAAACCAATTCTACCTGTTGCATCAGGTGGTCTTAGTCCGCTTCATATTCCAGAATTAGTTGAAATTCTCGGCACAAATATGGTTTTCCAATTTGGGGGAGGCTGTCACGGTCATCCAGATGGAACTGAAGCGGGAGCAAGAGCAATCAGACAGGCAACTAACGCAGTTTTAGAAGGTTCCACTTTAGAAGAAAAAGCCAAATTAAATCCAGAATTAAGAAAAGCTCTCGAAAAATGGGGATAAAACAATATTATTAAACCATTTCTGGATATAATTTAGCAAAATAATTTGGAACGTGACTTGAAGCGAAAATTCCAGCCTCTGTAATTAATCCATCGATGTATCTCCTTCTTATGGTTTCAAAAGCAGGATTTATTATTTGAATTCCTTCTGGGGCATTATCCCATATCTCGTTTGAATCTCGCATTTCAATCTTTTCTAAAGATCCCAAGTTTGTTTCGGGATTATATTTTAGCAATGGTGATGCAACATAAAAAGGTATGTTTTCTTCGTGAGCAACGAGAGCCAATAATCTAGACCCAATTTTATTTAATACCGTACCTTCTGAAGTGATTGAATCTGCTCCAATTATAATTAAATCTACTTGATAGTGTTTAATAGCCCACCTCATAGCACTATCTACTACGTGAATCACTTCTAAACCCGCTTTTAGTAACTTTTTTGCAGTTTTCCTTCCTTGCAATCTCGGTTGTGTTTCAGTATTTATAACTCGAAAATTTTTCCCCTGCTTTTTTGCTTCTTTGAGAATAGCAACAACTAGCGAGGAATGACAGTGAGTCATTACAATAAATTTTTTATCTGCATCAGGAATTCGACGAGCTCCAATTTCAGCAATCTTCTTCTTTGAATCTAAAAGCATTTTATGGTATTTATTTTTATGATCTTCAATTATTTTTGGAACATCTTCTACGCAGCAATCTTCTTTTTCCTTTTCCAGCGCGCTCATAATATATTTTAAACCATTTTTCATTGCGGGTTCAGTCGATCTTGTGTTTATTAAAATTTCTTTAGCATCGTATAACTTTTCAATGCAGTTGGATATATCGAGGCATTCTAATCTTTTAGCGTAATTGCTTAAAAAATCAATTGCGCTTAAAGCGACATTAGTTGCTCCCTGAATTTCTAAAGATCTAATTCTTTCTGCATCTTTTAATAATTGTTCCATTCTTTTTCAGCCTTGTTTAACATTTAGAAAATAATAGAGTTCAATATTAATAAAGTATGAGATTTTATTATGATTCTAAACCATCCTTTAGATTTTTACCCTCCTCATTCGCTTTGAAATCTTCCGTATCCACTTCGAAAGATACATAGCCGATATAACCACACTTCTCATCGCTACATTCAAACATTTCTGGAGCAAGCCATCCACTTACATTTGTAGCGTTTCTCAAAGTTGGCTTCCTACACTTAGGGCATAACCGTATTTTTACCATAGTTAATATCTAAATAGCTTTTAGATAAATAAATTTAACCAAATTTTTTTAAAAATCTTAAAAATATATTCTTTAGAACGTTATTATCCAATATAACAATTATATATTAATTGCCTTTAAAATAAATGTATAATATAGAGTATCTTACTTAACACAAGGTCTCCTTGTTTTTATAAAACTAAATCAATATAAAAATTTACAAAACTTCTGAATTTAACATCTCATAATGTCTGAATTGGAGCTTCAGAGGAAAAGCTTGCCTAATGAACCAGGCATATATATGTTTAAAGATAAGGAAGATAAAATCATTTATATTGGGAAAGCAATCAATTTAAAAAAAAGAGTATCGCAATACTTTTTGAAATCAAGTTATAAAGACCCTTTTTATGAAGATAAAATTAAAGATCTAGTCAGCAGAATCAATTCTATAGAATATATCGTTACAGAGAACGAAAAAGAAGCGTTAATCCTTGAAAATATACAAATTAAGAAGCATAATCCCCGTTTTAATGTTATTATGCGAGATTCAAAAACCTATCCTTGGGTTGGTATTTTTTACGCAGAAGACTTTCCAAGAATCCAAGTAATAAGAGGACCAGAGAAATATTCCCAGAAGAACTTGTTTTTAGGACCTTACACTGATAAAAAAGAGATTCAACGCATATTAAGAGATTTAAGAAAAATCTTCCCATTCTGTTCGTGTAAGAAAAAAGTCAAACCAAGAAAACGCCCCTGTATTTATTATCAAATCCAACTATGTCCTGGTCCTTGTATTGATGCTATTAGTAAAAAAGAATATTTAGAGAATATTAAAAAGATTGAATTATTTTTAAAAGGCGATACAGAGGAATTAAAAAATCAAATATGCGAAAAAATGGAGAATGCTTCAAAAAAGCAAAACTTCGAGATGGCTGCTTTTTGGAGGGATAAATTAGAAGCAATAGAAAATTCGACGAGGAAACAATATGTTTTGATCGACCCTAATGCGAATAAAGATATTATTGGATATTTCCAAAAAGAGGACTATGTAGCATTAATCATAATTCAAATACGCGATGGGACAATGACTAATAAAAACCACTTTTCTTTAGATTTAAGAGAAAAATTAGTTCTTAAAGAAGATATTTTATCCTCTATTATTGAGCAGTACTATCAAAACACTAAATATCTTTTACCTGATGTAATAATTATTCCTCAACTTTATGAAGATGTGGAGATATTAAAAGAAATTTTGAACGATACTAAAGAAGGTATACAGATTCGCACTCCGCAGGACGAAAAAGAAGAAGGGATTTTACGGATCGCCAATAAAAATGCTAAAGTAATGGTCAATCAACAAATTCAAATGGAAGAAATTAAAAGTCAAGAAGAAGATCAAATTAAATTAACCTTAATAGAAGCAAAAAAATTGTTAAATTTACCAAAAGAACCGAAAATAATTGAAGGATTTGACATTTCAAATATCGAGGGAACGGATGCTACGGGGTCTACTGTATACTTCTTAGATGGTAAACCGTATAGGAAAAATTATCGACATTATAATATTCGATTGAAATCTACCCCAGATGATGTAGGAATGATGAGGGAGGTGATAAAGAGAAGATATACCGGGTTATTAGAAAGAAATAGTCCTTTACCAGATCTTATTCTGGTTGATGGAGGTAAAGGACAGTTAAACGCTGCTGTTTCTGTTTTAGAAGATTTAGGCATTGAAAACATTCCTATAATTGGTTTAGCTAAAAAATTTGAAGAGATTTTTATTCCTGGTAAAAAAGAATCTCTTATTCTTCCTCAAGACTCCTCTTTACTAAAACTCTTTCAAAGAATTAGAGACGAAGCTCATAGGTTTGCAGTAAGATTACATAAAAAACAAAGAGAAAAGAGAATTACTAAATCTGTGCTAGATGATATTGAAGGAGTTGGACCTGCGACTAGAAATAAGCTATTAAAACACTTTGGAAGCGTTGATAAAATAAAAGAAGCTTCATTTGAGCAATTGACTGAAGTTGTAAATAAAAAAGTAGCCGAGAAAATTATGAAAAGTTTGAGATAACTAGAAAATTTGAGCTATTCTCCCCAATCTTCTTCTGCAAGCTCCGCAACTATAACTTCTACCTTATCTCCTTCAATTTTTGCTACTTCTAAATCTACTCCGCAGTCAGGACAAGGAATAACTTCTCCTTCAATTGTTCCCTCATCTAAATCAAACTCAAAATAACAAGAAGGACATTCACATTTTACCATTTTATCAATCTGTTTAAATTCCTTATAGTTTATCTGTATTTGAATAAATAAAAAAACTAATCATCAAAAATAAAATTTATGCTAATCTAAAATTCGGTTTTTAAAAAAAGTCTAATGAAAAAAAAAATTATAAAAGTTTGTTTTCCACTCTTGAAAGTAAAGCTATCATTAATATGGATACACCTAGAATAACAAAGGTATATTGTAAGTTCCACATTACCAAAATTCCGATAATTGGATATAATAATGCCTTTATAAAATTTTCAAGCATGCTTATTGTACTTAAAACAGTAGCTCTGTTCTCCTCTTCAATCATTTTATTAATACTATTGACAAAAATGATGCTTCTTGATAAGCCACTGCCTATAAGAATTATAATCAATATTATCCCAAGGGGAGCAAATAAAATAACTCCAATCATAATGTATGCTAAACCTGGAATAATCGTGTAGATGAACAGAAATAACTTCTTATTCGTGTAAAATTTTTCTAATTTGGGAACAAGATTGAAGAATATCACTTGAGATATAGTCATTGCTGCTGCGATAAATCCAAAGAAAACCAACGGAATGTTCATTATACCAAGATATAATTGGTAAATCCATAATACAAAAAACACTAAGCTATCAATTATAATTAAATCAAACGTTAGAATTCTTAAGGTTTTATTATTCTTTAGTTTTTTAAAGCCTGATTGAAGTATAGACAAATACTTCACCGATTCTTTTTCTAAGTTATGATTTGGTTCTCTAAAAGTCAATGAAACTAATGAAGCGGTAATGAAAGGGAAAAACATTAAGGTCATAATGTATTGTATTGGAATGAAAAGCGCAATCGTTGATCCTATTGGAGCAGATATTCCAATTCCCGCTATCATACAGCTTTTATTTTTTGCCATAATTTTTGTCATGTCTTTTTCTCTATTTAACTTCCTCAAAGTATCGTAGATAAATGCTTCGTCCGTACCTGATATAAAAGCGAATCCTAACGCGAAAAAAGTTTCTCCAATAAGAAAGATAATTATATTAGGAAAGCTCGAATAAATAATTACGGCTGTTGCTGAGGATAAAGCACCCAGAAATAAAGAAAGCCTTCTACTAACACGATCTGACACAGCACCACAGGGTATTTCCAGCAAAAAAATCATAATAGTAAAGTAACTCTGAAGAAGCATAAGGTCTAGGAATGATATTTTTCCCCATGTTAAGAAAAATGGTATGAGAACTCCTGCAACCAAATGAAAACCCATTAACATATTAAATATGTACGATTTATATATATTCGATTTAAATATGTGTTCTTTATCCACTTGTCCAATTATACCCTTTTTCATATGATGTTCATTAGATTTTTCCATTTTTACAATTATACTCCTTTTTTTAATT
>JBHLLE010000294.1:0-5324 GCA_048885945.1 Candidatus Hermodarchaeota archaeon
TTTTTAAAAATTGATTTTTTAAAAGTTGGCGATATTGAACGATTATTGCCTCGGTTTCTCGTGCGTCTGAACATATTTCAACAATCTCATCTTTCGGTGTAGAGTATGTAAAACCATGTCCTTGAGGTCCAGCACCACCTAATAATACCATTGAAAGATTATAAAATTTATATTTTGGATTAGCATCTAGAATATCATTCCTTATTTTTTTTAAAATTTCCGTAGAAACTAAATGCTTCTGACGATGAAAATGAAATTCAATATATTTCGAATCTGAATTCAATGAATATTTTTCAAAGTTCTCAATAAAATCTCTAATATCTCCTAAGCATCTAACATTTAATCCATAAGTAGTATAGTTATTAAAATATTCTAAAACATTATCAATATAAAATAAATCATCAGAAGAAAATGCATAGTTAAAATACTCTGTTACATATTTATATAGGTTTAAAGGCATTTCCTCTCTTAAATATAAAATAAAGGAATCTGACGGTTCTCCAAATAGATCTCTTAAATTAGTTAGAAATAATTTATCCTCTTTAATCTGTCTTACTAAATTATTTTCCTCTTTAGAAAATTCCTTTTCAAATAGATTATATTCGTTGCAAAACCTTAGAGTTTCAATAACCCCTCCTAATGTGAGAGTCTGCAAGCTATCAATAATAAGTTTAGAAATAATCGTTAATCTATTTGGTATTTTCTTTATATCTAAAAATATATCTAATTCAAGGGAATAATCAAGCAATTCTTTAAAACAACCATAATATCTATGTTCAAGACAAGAAGAAAGAGATTTATAATAATCTAATTCAAGTTCAGGATTATCTTTAACGATATTGTTTTTTATTTTTTGTTCAAATTTTACTTTTATATTTTCAATAAATCTATCAGAAGGTATCATAGAATAGTTTTTATTGTATTAGAATTAAATTTTAGCCTTTTCTGTTCTTAAAAAAATAAAATCTTTATATTAATCCAATAATTCAGAAATTTTTCTGCTAACGCTTTGTATATTTAAAAAAACCATACCTAATGAAGCGTCGCTTTTAGCAAGAGTACACAATATAGCGTTTGAACCCGCTCTGGATAATATAATGATACCCTCTAAACCCTCAATAAGAATTCTTTTGAGTTCTCCTCTTGCAAGTTCCTCAACAGCTCTTTCTGAAACAGATAATATTGCTGCTGACATAGCTGAAACGATTCCATCATTTACATCTCTTGAGAGCACAGAACAAATTGGTAAGCCTTGTACGGATACGATGGCTGATCCTTGAATTTCTGAATTTACAGCTTCCATTTGTCTTAAAAGTTCAACGAGTTCACTGATATTTTCACTCAATGATGAATCAACTTGAATAAGTAATATCTTAATTATATAAATATAATATCTTAATCATTTAAATATAATATTCTAATACAATAATCTTTAATAAATATTATATTTTTTTTTTTAAAAATTACTCACCAATATTATATCTTGGTAACTCATAAAAATATAACATTCTATTTTAAAAAAGATCTTTTGAGTTACGATTTTTTTAAAGGATCTAGTATCAAAAAAGAATATTCTTTGAAATTTAAACAATTTAAAGCTTTCATTAGACATTTTAACCAGTTTTATTTGATTAATTTAAATAAACAAATACTAATTTGATCTTTTACCTTTATATTTTTTAAAAACTTTTTATCAAAAATCACATTACTAATTTTAATGACAGAGAATCAAAAAAAAGAGAATAATAAGGATAAAAATAAGGACGAATTAGAGAAAGAAGAAGAAAAGAAGCACATGATTGAGTCTTTGAAAAAGGCTGGTAATATTGCAAAAGAAGTTAAGAAATTCATTAAACCAAAAATAAAAGTGGGAAAAACAGCTTTAGAAATAGTTACTTTAGCTGAATCTAAAATAATAGAACTAGGTGGAAACATGGCCTTTCCAATTAACGTTTCAATTAATAATATCGCAGCTCATTACACATCTCCAATTAGAGATGATAACTTAACTATTAATGATGGAGATTTAGTTAAACTTGATCTCGGAGTACATATTGATGGTTTTATTGTTGATACTGCATATTCGGTAAACTTCAATGATAGTAAAGACCTTGAAAATATAATACAAGCGACTGAAGTAGCTGTTGAGGCAGCGAAACTAATGGTTAAACCAAAAGTTAATACTAGAGAAATAGGAAAAAAAATTGAAAGCGTCATAAAAGGATTCAAATATAATCCTATAAAAGAATTAGGAGGTCATCAAATTGAAAGATGGACCGTACATGGTAAAAAACCCTTACCTGAATTAGGAAATCAAACCGGGGCGATTATCGAAGAAGATGAAGTATTTGCTATAGAAATATTTGCCTCTACTGGAGAAGGCTCAGTTCATTTGACTAATAACGCCTATATTTATGAGTTGAATCCATATACGGGAAGAGTACCACTAAGAAGGAAAAGTTCTAAACAAATTCTAGGATTTGTTAATAAAAACTATAAAACTCTACCTTTTGCAGAAAGATGGTTAGCGAAGGAGTTTAGAATGGGAGTGGTCTTTGGGCTTCAAGAATTAGTTCAACAAAACAAATTAAAATCCCATTATGTTTTAGCAGAGAACAAGGGCGAATTTGTTGCCCAAACTGAAGAAACAGTTATAGTAACTGAAGATGGTTTTGAACAGTTAACTTAAGGTTATAAAATAAAGTTTTATTATAAATAGTTTCAGATTAACAATGAAAAAATTGAATATATGTTTAGTAGCTTTAGCAATATCTCCTGATAAAGAGGATGGAGAAGCAACTGTAATACGAGCTTTTTACGACTATTTAAAAAAATGTGGTCATCAAGTTACTGTATTAACGGGTTTATGGAATAAAAAACTACATATTCCAGATATTATTCAATTTAAATTAATCACAAAACGCTTCTTATGGATACCTCATTTTATATTTAAAGTATTTAAATACTTAAGAACTCATAAATTCGATATTATTCATGGAAACGGTCCAAAGGGTGCTCTTCCTATAATTATCGCAGGAAAAAAGAGATTCATATCTTCAATCTATGATTTAGGTCCATTTGAAGCAAATTATATGCAATCTCCACTTGAAAAGCTTTTAATTAGACTAATAGCAAAAAAATCCACTTATATTACAACTTCTTCTAATTATTCCAAAAATGAATTCAAGTATTTTATTCCAGATATAGATAAGCGCAAAATAATTAATACATATTTGGGAATTGATGAAATGTATAAACCTAAACCAGTAAAGGCGGAACAATTAAAAAGAAACCTAAACCTAAATGGTTTAATTTTACTATATATTGGCAGAATAGCGTACTATAAAGGGGTAGAAAGTATTATTAACGCCTATTATAAGATAAAAAAGATTTATAAAGACATATCTTTAGTAATTGGTGGAAGTCCTGATTTTACAATGGAAAAAACGTATCAAAGATGGAAGAGAGATTTTTCAGATATTAACTTTGTTGGATTTGTACCAACAAAACTATTACCTGTCTATTATTCTATGGCAGATATATTTATCACGTATTCTTACGCATCTGAAGGATTTGGATTTACGCCAATAGAAGCAATTGCCTGTGGAACCCCTGTTATTACATCGTCGATACCAGCTTATCGAGAAGTATTACAAGATAATGCCATTTTTGTTCCCCCTAAACAGCCAGATTTATTAGCAAAAGAAATTATTAATCTTATTAAAAATAATGAATTAAGAAAAGAATTAATTAAAAAAGCCCAAAATTTCATAAAAAGATACGATTGGGATATGATTGGAAAAAAAATAGAAGATATCTATTTTAAATTCTTGAGTGAATAAAATATATATCTTATTTTTTAGATAAATACTCCTTCTTGAAAATTAATTAAAGCAATATTGATTGGATTTTCTAATAATTTTATTTTTTCATTTGTATTAAATTTATAATTACCCTCAATAAAGACTAATGATTGCTTTATAATTTCATTTAATTCTCTAATGTGTTTTAAAGGAAATCCATTATCTATTAAAAATTGTTCTTGAGGATAAGTATCTAAGGGGAAATATTCTATAGATGGGACTCCTAATAAAGCAGATTCTCTTACCATGGTTCCTCCTCCAGTAATTACCATTTTTGAAAAATACATGATCTGAGAAAGTTGATCTAATGCTTCATAAATTCTTACGATATCTCTTTTAATATATTCTTTAAAAAAACGTTTTAAATAATTGTATTGTTCTCTATATCTCGTTATTATGATATATTTGATATCTTTTTTATGTTCTATCAGTTCTGGTATGATTTTTGTTAATAATGTTTGATGAGGCTTCATCTTTTTAGACAAATACTGAGCTTTACTAGCTTCAGTACGACAAACAATATAATCGTTTTTTTGTAAGTTAAAGCGTTCTAAAATAGATTCATTTGGTTTAAAATCTGAAAGCCATCCAACCTCATCAATTCCATTGAATCTTATCAATTTATTCTCGTCACTTATGTATTTTGAATACCACTCGTGAGGAATACATTTAGGTACTATTATCTTATCAGCTAAAGATAATGTTAATGAAACGACGCCTCTAGACCGTGGTTCGTCATTAAATATTATATTAGAGATACCGAGACCAAAGGAAATTCTTAAGGCCTCTGGACTAGCTAGACTAAAGAGAAAATCTGGTTTTTCTTTTACAGTTATCTTAATTAATTGATTTAACCTTTTTGCATACGCTTTCAATTTACCGAGTTTTGAACCTCCTCCGTGTTTTCCAGCTTTATAATGTGGAATATTGTATTTATCTAACAAATAAATTGTTGAATCAAAATCCCTTGAAGTAAAATAAACATTATGATTTTGTTTTAATCTCTCATATAACGGTTTAAGCATAATAACAGTTTTTGGTTCGCACGCATCAATCCAAATTTTCAACGACTATTTCTCCTTACTTTATTTATATAAAGTTTTTTATTACTAAATCTTATTACATTTACACGGATTTGAATCGCATTTTATACATTTATTCGGATATTTATTAAATAGTGCTTGTTCAAGATCTATATTTAATACATTTGCTAACGAACTAACCCAAGCACAAATATCCGCTAATTCTTCGGATGCTTTTTGTTTATCTATTTTTTGTTCTTTTAAAATATTTGCTAATTCCCCAACCTCCTCGACTAGCCATATAAAGGTTGCTTTTAAACCTCTTTGAGAATCTTGATGAAAATAAAGGTCTTTCATTAATTTCTGAAAACTCGAAACTCTCATAGCTGTGTGTACCCTGGGGGGTGATCCCCTCGGTCACGGTCCACTTGAAAAGCAA
>JBHLLE010000295.1:0-5320 GCA_048885945.1 Candidatus Hermodarchaeota archaeon
AGAATTCAAATAATACAATTTTATTATGATTATAAAAAAGACGATTTATTTTTCACATATAATTCTTCTCTATTTTTGATTCTGAAAATGGTTTATATTGATAAAAAGCGATTACTAGCTTTATTTAATTGGTATATGAGACAAATAGGAGATAAACTTATCTCTGTATTGGTCGTTGGAAGAGATGGATTAATAATTGAAATTTTAACTCAGGAAAAAGAAAAATCAGAAGAGGAAAAGTTTATTGGAGCTTTTAGTTCTTTAGTCGAGCTAATACTTAAAAGAATTCCTAAAGAATTTGATCTTGGTACCTTTGGAGCAGGTACTTTTGATACAGATAAGTATAGATTTGTATTTTGTGAAGCAGGGGAAGATTCTGTTTTAGTGAGTATTCTTGATCCTTTAACTTTAATTGACGAAATTATCCCTTATTCGTACATTACTGCTGAAAAAGTATCTCATATTCTAGAGGGTAATTCTAATGTGAGCCCTGTTATTCCAATTATAAATCGAGAAACAGAAATAGAAAGTCTTAAAAAGAAAATGCAATTTTATCAGAAATTTAAAGAACACCATCCAGAATATGTTTATAAATTGAGTTTAGTAGGGGATGGAGGAGTAGGGAAAACAAGTATTGTACAGAGATATGTTACTGGTAATTTTTCTAATCATTATAAAGCTACGATTGGAACCTTTATAACTAAGAAAGAGTGTAACTTTGATGAATTAAATACTTCAGTGCGTTTTTTAATATGGGACTTAGCAGGACAAGAACAATTTAAACGAATTTGGCCAGATTATCTCACAGATACAGAAGCAGGTATTATTGTGTTTGATATAACAGATCAAAAATCCTTTGAAAATGTTAAATATTGGTACGACATAATTACTCAAGTAGCCTCACCTAAATTAATTTTAATCTTAGTGGGTAATAAAAACGATTTAAATGATTCCAGAGTCGTCTCTACAAAAGAAGCCGAGAACTTAGCAAAAGAATTAGGTATATATTATCTTGAAACTTCAGCAAAATCCAGCGACAATATTAATAATGTATTCGAATGGATTGCTCTGCAATTCGTAAATGAAGGGTATTCGATTAAAAACCTTAGTCTAACTAATAATTTAGCCGGACGATTAAATTATAGAATTGAAGAATCTCAATTAATCTTTTTAAAACAATATTTTTTAAAACAATTAGATTACTGTATTGACAAATCTGATTCTCGAAATTTATTGAAATACTTAGAACTTATAAATACTATAGAAAAAAATAAGTTATGATACTAATTAAAACATAATTTATTTACCTTTTAATTGAAAAAGTATCGTCTTAAAAACTAAAATCGTTGTAATAGTGATAATATTTTATAAAAAAAGTTAAGTATATAATCGAATAAATTAGAATTAAGTTTCCCATTTTGGATTAAGATATTCAACCATCTTTGATAAGTCATTTGTGGCAGGCTTACATGTTTTATTAGCACACACATATGCTGTTGCTTTTTCATTTATCTTATCAAACCATCCAATGAAATTTGAGAGATCATCAATACCAGTAGAACTATTATCGGTAGGTCGATAAATTATTACTTTATTAGGAAGATAGTGTTTGTTTATTTCTTGAATCATTTGGTGAGTATCTTTTGTTGTTGAGTCTCCAGCAATGACTAGTGAATAAGTAGGTCCGACAGTAAAATCAACTGCAATTAAAAATTGAATATATGCTGCTGGAGAAGTTCTTATTTTCTCTGCATAAACCCTGCTTAATATATCAGCTTTCTCTTCTAGTTCGTTATTTCCTGTAATATATGATAATCGTAATAGATTTAGTATTGCAATAGAATTTCCTGAGGGAATCGCTCCATCGTAGATTTCTTTAGTTCTAACTATTAACTTCTCGCTATCATCAGCTGTAAAATAGAACCCACCAATGTCATTATCCCAAAAATGTTCAATTAAAATTTCATTTAGATGAAGTGCGGTTTTTAGATAATACGAATCAAAAGTTGTTTCATAAAGTTCGATTAATCCCCAAATTAAAAAAGTATAATCATTTAAGTATGCTTCAATTTCTGCTTTATTATCTCTGAAGCGATGTAATAATCGCCCTTTAGGATTCATCATTTTTGATAGTATAAACTCTGTTGCTGATTTTGCAGCTTTTAAATATTTAGGTTCATTAATTATACGACTATACTTGGCTAAAGTAGCGATCATTAATCCATTCCAGTCAGTTAGAATTTTATCATCTTTAAGAGGATGTATTCTCTTTTTTCGAATAGAAAATAATTTTTGTCTAATTTCCTCGACTTTCATCCCTAATTCTTGTATATCAATATTCAATTCGGTTGCTAGTTCTTCGTAAGATTTTTTTAAATAAAAAATATTATTACCAGTTTTTTCTCGAGTTGCCTCTTCAAGGTAATTACCTTCTTTGAAAACATTAAAAACCTTCTTCACTATATTAAAATCTTCTTTATCCAAAATTTTCTTTAATTCTTCTTCTGACCATATGTAAAATTTGCCTTCTACTCCCTCGCTATCAGCATCTTCAGCAGAATAGAACCCACCTTCCGGAGATGTCATATCTCGTAAAACATATCTTAAGATTTCTTTAGCTATTTTTGCATAAAATAAATTATTTGTTACTTGATAGGTCTCAATATAGGCATTCGCGATAAGAGCTTGATCACTAAGGATTTTTTCAAAATGTGGAACGCGCCATTCTGAGTCAGTTGAATATCTATGAAATCCAAAACCGATATGATCATATATTCCTCCTTTTCTCATCTCCTTAAGCGTTTTTTCTACCATATTTAAAGCTTCTTCCTTTCCTGTCCGTTTCCAAAATCTCAAAAGAAATATAAGATTTTGAGGGGTTGGAAATTTCGGACGACTACTAAAACCTCCAAATTTAGTATCGAACTGCATTACCAGTTGATTATAAGCTTTTTTTATTGTTTTCATTCCTAATTTATCGCCAGGTGCTTCATTAGTAAGGTTTTGAAGCGAAAATGTTATCTCGTCTGCATTGTTTAATAGGTCACTTTTCTTCGTATTCCATAGTTCTTTTATCCTTAAAACTAAATCAATTAATCCAATACGACCAAATCTACTTTCCTTAGGAAAATAGGTACCCGCAAAAAATGGTTTTTTATCAGGAGTTAGAAATACAGTTAAGGGCCAACCACCACTTCCATTTAGAATCTGACACACATTCATATAAATCTGATCTATATCTGGTCGTTCCTCACGATCTACTTTAATTGGAATAAATACTTCATTTATTAATTCAGCTACTTCTTTATCTTCAAAAGACTCATGTGCCATGACATGACACCAATGACACGTAGAATAGCCGATAGATAGAAATATTGGCTTATTATCTTCTTTTGCCTTATCAAATGCTTTTTTTCCCCAAGGATACCAACCAACGGGATTATTAGCATGTTGGAGCAGATAAGGACTTTTTTCACTTTTTAATTCATTCATTTAAACCATCCCCAAATTTATCAATAAATACAAATTTTTGAAGTTTTTTACGGGGAGGTCTCTGTTTTTCACCGAGTTTCATATTTTCAGATAACTCTGGATTAATCTCTTCTGATTTTTTTCCTACATTCACAAGTGTTATGAGGCGCATCTCATCTGGAATACCAAGAATTTGCTTAGCTTTCTGTTCATCAAAACCAGCTATGGGATGTGCTACAAGACTTAATTCTGTCGCTCTTAATAAAATAAAAGCTGCGGCCATGCCAGTATCAAATAAATAATATAATCTTTCTTTAATAACACAATCATTCTTAGGATTACTAAAAACAGCGATTATCATCGAAGCTTTTTCTACCCACTTATTTCCTGGGGTAAGAGTAGTGAATATCTTTTCAAGTTGGGATTTATCTTTAATGAAAATGAAATTCCATGGTTGTTTATTCGCGCATGAAGGAGCTAATTGAGCAGATTTAGCCAAGTCCTTAATAAGACTTTCATTAATTTCAATTGGATCTAACGACCTGTAAGCTCTTCTTTTTTCTATAGCTTGATTTACATCCATTAAAACAAACCCTCAATTTTTTAAAATTATCTTTAAAATCTAGTTTTTAATTAAATTTTCAAATGAGTATTGTTATTTAATTAGAAAATAAACAAAATTTTCAATTTAAGTCTTATAAACTATTAATTAAATGTGAAAACGAATTTAAAAATAAACGTTTAGAACTGATAATTCAATAAATTATAAATCTTCGAATTAAGAAAATTCGGATAGAATTATTCTAATTGTTGATTAATATTTATAATTTAATCACTGAATTATAAGAATTAAGGTAAACAAATTCTTTTAATTGCTTCCGACTCGGTCTTGTTCTTTCACTATATTTTATAAGGTCGCTTAAATCAGGATCAATCATATTTTTTCTCTTTCCAATTACAATTAAAGAAATTACTTTCATAAGAGCTGGGATTTTGAATAAAGATTTTATTTTTGTTTCTTCAAATCCCGCTATCGGATGAGCAACTAATCCTAATTCAGTAGCTCTCAAAAGAATAAATGCAGTTGCTAATCCAGTCTCGTAAAGATAATATAACCGTTCTTTAATAATACAACCATCTTCTGTTTTGCTAAATACAATAATGACCATTGAAGCATTTTCTACCCATTTATTAGCAGGTGTAAGAGTTGTAAATATTTTTTGAAGTTGCTCTGGGTCTTTCAAGAAAATAAATTTCCACGGTTGCGAATTTTTACAAGATGGAGCTAATTGAGCACATTCGGCTAAATCCTTAATGACAGTTTCTGTTATTTCAACTGGATCAAGTGATCGGTATGCCCTCCTTTTTATAATAGCATCTTTTACATCCATTATAATCACTACCTAGTCTATGATTAAAACTAATAAAATAACTATTATGTTTAAAATAATTAAACAAGAAATTTGAATATTCTCTTTATTAGATTTTTCTAAAATTTCTAAGATAAAAAAAAAATATATAAAACAATTAAGCTATGGCTAAAATTTTGGTTAAAACAGTCTTAACATCTTCAGCATGACCTTTAACACTTACTTTAGACCACAGATGAGCGATTTTTTCATCGGATTCAATTAGAAAAGTACTTCGAATAACTCCAATATATTCCTTACCTCGAAATTTCTTTTTTCCCCAAACTCCCTATGCCTTTAATGTCTTTTTATCTTCATCACTCAATAACATAGCATGTTAAAATCTAAATAGGAAATTAATCACATAAACTCTATGGATATATCTGCATACGAATCTTCTTTTTTGTCTGATATGTGAATTTTTTCGATATTGCATTTAA
>JBHLLE010000296.1:0-5310 GCA_048885945.1 Candidatus Hermodarchaeota archaeon
CATTAGCTTGGACAAAAATTCTACCATTATACGAGTTAATTTTGAATTCGATTTCTTTATCTGGATAAGCACTCTTTAAAAATAACTTCGAATTATCTAATACTTTATTAATTTCTGTGGGATTTGTTTTCAACTCTCCCTGATCTAATTCTGATAAAATATTCACATTATGAACAAGAATTTTTGCCCTTGCAATTTGTTTTCTTATCATTTTAGCAATGTTTTCAATATCTTTAGATTTATCTGAATCATCTAAATGATATTTAATGATTTCAGCTGACGAATTAATAATCTGCAAAATATTATTAATGTCGTGTGCAAAAAGGTCTTTATATAAATTTGCTCGGGCATACGCCTCTCGATATTTTTTTTCAGATTCTACTAATTCTTTTTCAGCATCTTTACGTTCTGTTATATCACGTGTAATACCTAATAAACCAATTGCATTTCCACTACTATCTCGTAAAAAAGTAATTGTAATTTCTGAAGGAACAATAGAACCATTTTTATGAATTTGTTCGATTTCAAAAGAACGTGAGCGATTCAGATCTTTTTTTATGCTATTATCGATTTTTTTTTCTTCTCGAAAGATGCGAATGATTTTCTTTAAAGATGATTCTGTTATTATTTTATCTGTTGATAATTTCATTATTTCCTCAGAAGAATATCCTAAAATGGAAGATGAATCACCTATATAAGTTAAATTTAATTTCATGTCAGTTTCCCATACAACAGATCTTGAATTCTTTGAAATTAATCTGTAGCGTTCTTCCGATTTTTTTAATTTTTGTTCTGTATTTTTTTTTTCTGTTATATCTAATAATGATGCAAAATTTGCTGGTTTATCCCCATAAAAAATAGTTACAGAAAGAATGTGTACCCACCTTAATTCACCAACCGCGTTGAAAAATCTATATTCATAAGAATTTAGTACATCTTTCATTCCCATTTGTTTTTTTATAGATTGCTCTTTTACAAAATCTCTATCCTCTGGATGGGTTATTTTTAAAAAATCTTCTAAAGTCCAATCCTTAAGATTTTCAATAGGATATCCTAATTGTTCTGAAAGTTTTTTATTGAAATACTTAACTTTATTATCTTGTAGTATTAAAATACCCAATAAGGATTGTTCTGCTAGAGATCTAAATTTCTCTTCGGATTCTCTTAATTTAAGTTCCACCATTTTTCTTTCAGTAATATCCCGACCATATGAGACAATTAGAATTTTACCATCTATAGTTTCAAAAGTTCTAGCCCGATATTCAAAAGGAATATACTCGCCTTCTTTTGTAATAAGTGTCATTTCAACAGTAACTTCACCCTCATCGATTAGCTTTTTAATAGCCTCACCAGCTTTTTTGAGATCCTCTTGATCATAATAGGTATCTGGAGCTTTCAAATTGGATATTTCCTCATCACTATATCCACTAACTTTCCTAAAAGAATCGTTCCATCTTATTGCTTTTCCTGTTTCTGGTTCAAATACAAATATAGTATCAGAAGTAGTATTAATTAAATCCTCTGAGAATTCTTTTTCACTTAATAAATTTTCTTCAATTTTTTTTATCTCTAAGAAATTTTTCACCCGACTTGTAAACTCTTTTAGAAATGTAACTTCCTCGTCTAAAAATGCTGTGTCTTCATTGTAATAAACTTCTATACCTAAAATATCTCCATTAATTCTTTCAGTGCTGGTAAGCTTCCATTTGGTTTCTATATAATTATGGGTTCGATACTCTTTATCATTAAAATAAATTTTTACACTGATTATTTCTGGAAATCGAAATGCTAAAGTTAATCTATTACTAGCGGCTTGTAATATGTTGTCAATAGTAGTATTTGGATTTTCAATGAATCTGGAAAGATCATATAAACATCCAAGTTCCTTTAATCGTTCTCTTAAAGCATATTCAGATTTTATTAATTTTTCTTCAATAACTTTTCTTTCACTTATGTCAACAGACAATCCAATACTCCCAATCGTCTCTCCTTTTTGGTTCATGTGCGGAACTTTATTGGTAAGAATCAACATTTTACCTTCAGGAAAATCGAAATATTCTTCAATATTTAATTTAGGTTCTCCAGAATTAATAACATCCAAATCATCGCTATGTGTTTTCTTAGCTTGTTCATAGGGAAATAATTCATATATAGATTTTCCGATTATTTCATCTTTTTTTAAACCTATAAGATTAGCAAGATTTTCATTCACACGAATAAGGATTCCACTTTTATCCTTGCAATATAACATTCCAGGAATAATATCTAAGATTGTTTCTAATTCAACGCTTAAATCTTTATATTTTTCTTCGGATTCTTTTAATTTCTGTTCAGATTTTTTCTTTTCAGTTATATCTAAGAGGGTTACAAAATCTGCTGGTCTGCCCCCAAAATTAATTGTTCTTGAAAATGTTTCTAACCATATTATATCATTATTTTTTGTTACACCTCTAAATTGATATTGATCCGTAGCATCTGATTCTCCTAATTGCTTTTTTATAAGTTGTTGTGTTACGAAAACTCGATCTTCTGAAAATATTACTTTAAGAAACTCTCCTGGTTGCCAAGAAATTATTTCTTCTGTAGAATAATCAAAGATATTTGCCATTTGTTCATTTACATATTTAATACGGTTATCTTGTAAAATCGCAATTCCAAGAAAGGATTGTTCTGTGATTGTACGAAATTTTTCTTCAGATTCTCTTAATTTTTCTTCAGATTTTTTTCTCCTTGTAATATCTCTCAAAATTATTAAAACAGAATTGATTTGATTTTTTTCTTTAATAGCCCCGAGATTGAGAGAAATCCAACGAAGTTCTCCATGACCTCCATATGCTTTTATTTCACATCGATCAGATTTTCCCGTTTTAAATATATTTTCAAATTTTTTTTTTGTTAGTTCTTTATATTCTGGATGAACATAATTTATAAAATTTGTACCAATTACTTTGTCTATGTTATATCCTTGGGGGACCCTATTAATGAATAATATATTTCCATTGCGATCAACATTAAAAATTATATCGGGAGCTTCATTTATGAAAGCTCGAAGTTTTTCTTCCGATTCACTTAATTTTTTTTCTGATTCTTTTTTTTCTGTAATATTTCTATCAATACCTCTATATCCTACGAATTCTCCATCAGTATTAAAAAGGGGTATTCCGTTAGTTTCAAGCGTTATTATTGATCCATTTTTATGTAAATTCTTGTTTTCAAGATTGGTTATAGGTTCTTTACCTTCCCGTATTTTTTGGAATATTTTTTCAACTCGTTCTGCTTCATAACTAGGCATTAAATCAAAGGGAGTTTTTCCAATGATCTCTTCCGCATCATAGCCTAAAATATCCTTTATTTTTGGACTAGAATAAGTATATACTCCATTTTCATCTAGTTCCCAAATCCAGTCAGTAGTTGTTTCAACTAAGGATCGAAATTTTTCTTCCGATTCTTTTAATTTCTTTTCTGAATCTAATTTTTCTGTGATGTCTGTGAGGGTTACTAAATCTGCTGGACGGCCATTATACATAATAGTGTTAGAAATATTATCAACCCAGAATTTTTCTCCCGACTTCTTTACAGAATGAATTGGATATTGGAGTATTATATCAGGTTCTCCCATTTGTTTCTTTTTTGCTTGCTCCATAACGACTTCCAAAGAATCTTCTGCCACAGTTTTAGCATACTCTTTTGGTGTCCAATTAAGCATTTCCTCCCTATCATAACCAAACAAGTCAGCCATTCTCTGATTAGTATATTTGACGATATCATCCTGTAAAATAGTTATGGCGAGTTGAGAATCCTCTATTATGGTCCTAAAATTTTCTTCCGATTCTCTCAGTTTTTGCTGCGTATGTCTTTTTTCGGTTATATTTCGCGAAATAAGTATTACTTTTTTTTTTCCGTCTAAATCCATAAAAGTTTTTCCCTTGACCTCAAACCAATCGTATCCTCCCCCTAAATTTCTGAGTCGAATTTCAAAAATTCCTTCTCCTACTTCCAAGATATTTTTGAACGATTTAATATCTTCCTCTTTATCATCCGGATGCAAAATCTTTAATGCTGAAATTCCAATTATATCTTCGTTTGTGATCCCTCTTTGAATTTTATGTATTTTTTCATTTATATACTCGATTATATAGTCTTCATTTATAATCGTAATTAAATCATTAACATTATCTGTGATAAGTTTATATTTATCCTTAGCTATATTTAATTCTTCTTCAAATTTCACTCGATCTGTTATATCTCTGATAATAATGAGTTGATTTACTATGCCAGTATTATCCAAATACAAACTAATGCTTAATTCAACATTTATATAATGCCCTTTTTTATGTCTTATCTTTATTTGAGTTATTCCCTTTCTTTTTTTTAAATATTTACCGATAGAAAAAATATTATTTTCTAGATAATCAGGATGTATAAATTCTCTAGGTTTTTTTCCAATTATTTCTTCTGGACTATATCCAGTAAGACTTTGAAGTGGTCTTTGATTTACATATTTTATTATTGAATTCTCGTTGACGATTAAAATCACATCATTTGCATTTTCTGATATTAGTTTAAACATTTCTTCAGAATCTATAGTTTTCTTCATATCCATTATATTAACAATAACAATGTCAGGAGGTGCAAATCCATAATTTAGGTTTAATATCCTCTCCTGATTAGTATCTTTAAGATTATATTTTCTCTTTTTTGAAAACGAGTTCTTTAATTCTACACAATCTAATAAATCGTTGAAGATTTTTGGTTCATCTATGTAAAATTCTGAAGCTTTAACTCCTAATTGTTCTTCTAAATTAAGATTAGTGAAATCTAAAGCAGCACTATTATATTTAATCAAAACTAAATCATTTTCAATACTTTGCCATGCATATGAAGGTATAGGAAGTAAATCAAATACCATACTACTTTTTTTATTAAACCAATTTGATGGAGCCCTTGTTTTGCTCATAATTGATCCCCTATATTCTTATATTTAACTAACCCAAGTTGAAAGGTAGGGTATATTTTGATAATTCTGTAAATTTTTTTTATATTTGCGTTTTATATAATATAAATTTTCAATAATAAATTTTTACAATTTAGTTAACTAATAAATAAAGAAGCGAAATATAAGTCTTAATCTTACGAATGCTTTTTTATAAAATATAAATTATTCAAGAATTTTGTTTAAAATAGTGATTTTTAAGGATTTTAGAACTTAATATTTCAAATTAAATCTTTTTTATCATCGTCTATATTTACTTGGTGAGCTACTTTAAACTTTTTTTCGTCGTCTACATCACGCTTAGTAATAACATCTCT
>JBHLLE010000297.1:0-5304 GCA_048885945.1 Candidatus Hermodarchaeota archaeon
CCCATTCATCGAAAATCTATTTTGAACAATTAATATTTATTTTATACTTGGAGTTAGTATCGCTATAGCTATTTTTATTGTAATAGTTAGCATAAAAAGATGGAAAAAAATACGCTTTAATAACCATTTATAAGAAAATCTTTATTATTCAAATATAACATCATTTTTCCAATTCTATTTTTTATTATCTTTTTGCTACTATCAATATTTAAAAAAATTTAGAGTTAATATTTTGTACAAAAGAAAACTGTCCAATGGTATTATTGCGATCCTTTTTGATTTTTTTTAAAAAATAGAAAGGATAAAATTATTAATTTTAAATTTCTCTACGCTTTGATAGTTCAAAGGTTATTTCTTGATTATTTTCTCTGGTCAAGGGATATGCTAATAGGAAAAAAATACCGCTAATTAGGATTAAAATACCGGGAAGCAAAAAAGTTCCAAAATAGATCCCTTGAATTGCTTGTTCAGTTTGCGCCACATTTGGTACGTAACCCGTAGAGGCTAAAATATAAGCTGCTAAAGCTGATCCTATTCCCATGGCAGCTTTTGTAACGAATGATGTTAAAGACGCTATTGCAGCTTCAGTTCTATGACCCTGCTTCCAATCGACGTAATCTACAACATCGGCAGATATTCCATAATAAACAGCCCCCCTAATTCCATATCCAATTCCCCCTATAAGTATGACGATAAATATCAATGAGAGCAAACTTAAGGGGATGAATACAATAAGGACTTGTAATGCTCCAAAAATAAATAATCCCACGATATATAATGTCTTTTTTCCAATCCTATTTGCAGATGGAGTAGATATTATTGCGCCAAAAAAACCTCCTACTATAAATAGGAGTAAGGCAAGACTATACAAAATAGATATTCCCACGACGTAAATAAAAAAGAAAATGGCCATCGCAGTAAAGCAAGCTAATCCAACATTACTTAGCAGATTAGCAACAAGAGAAGCAAGAACAGGTCTAGATTTAATGATTATATAAAAATCTTTTAAACGATATTTTTCTTTTAGGGGTTTGGAAACTCTTTCTTTAATTCCAAGCGTTCCAACTAAAGATAACACAAAAACGATGATTGCCGTTAAAACGATTAAAAAATGATATCCTTCTCGTGGCGTTGGAAAACTCTCTATTATCGGAACCGCGATTATGGAAATTAGCAAGGTACCGAGTAAATACGATATTCCTTTGATTCCTGATAAACTATTACGGTCTTTAGTAGTGGTCGACATCACAGGTATCATTGAATTTAACGGGATATCCATTAAATCGAAGGTTAGACTAATTAATATGTACGAAATGTAAGCAATTATTAATTTTCCAGTTGTTGCCATGCTCGGACCCAACCAGAGTAGAACATAATTTAACGAGCAAAAAAGACTTCCTATAATTAAGTAAGGGCGGAATCGGCCCCATTTCGTATTTGGTAAATGATCTATAATATATCCCATAATTGGATCGTTTAGTCCATCTATTATTCTCGATATAAGGAAAAGGGCAATAATTGCAATTGGATTGAGGCCTACAATATCTACATAGAAAATCAACAAAAAGGAGTTAATTAATGTCATTATAGGAATATTTCCAATATTAACCAGAGCAAAGGAGAATTTTTCGGTTGCGTTAATTTCAGATTCAGAATTAGTTGTCAATTTTTCACTTCTAACCGTTTAATTTACATTATATTTTTTGTTTTTTCTAGTATTTAAGTATTTATTCTTGTAATTCTATTTATGAGAATTTTGGATTAGATCTAAGACTTCTAGTCTATTGCTTTAGCCATTATCAATTAACCTAGAAATTTGCGTTTTTTATAAATAACTATAAGGTTAACATCAATCCATTAAAAAAACTTAGAAAAAATATATAAAACAAAAAAAAAATATTTTAATTGGGTTGCGTGTTGTAGTTAGAATTTCCTACCCAATACTTAAAATTAAGTATTGATTTCTGACGACAAAGCGCCAACCCATCTATCTATTACTTTTAATTTTTGACATTTTATTCCACATTAATATCTACTCGTTTTGAAGGTTTTTTTCCGAATTTTATCTTAAGAAGTCCGTTTGCCATGATTGATTTAATAGAATTCTCATCTGCATCATCTGGTATTTGAATATCCATGTCTACTCCTTTTTTCCAAAGCATATTCAAAAAATACCTTAGAAATCCATGACCTCGATAAAGATTTTTTTTACTTTCTTTCTCGTCTTTAGTTTCGTTTTCTTCAGGCGTTTTTTTCTTGGTTTTAATGTTTAATTCTCGACCAATTAGAGACACATCAACTTCTTCTTTTGTTAGTCCGGGTAAAGGCATCACGATAAAGTAATTATCATCTTTCTCTTCTATATCGTATGGAACCCAACCTTCAAATTTTTTAGTCCATTGACCCATCCATTTGTTTACATCGTTCATAATCCCGGAGAAATCACATCCAAATGAAAATGGAAAATGCCAATGCTTAGAATGTGGGCCAAAATTTTCATTACAATCCAATTTTATTTTACCTCCTTAAACTTTTATTTTTTATTACAATCTTTTCTTTATTAAAGCCAAACCAGCAAAAATAGAGCAATTATTTCCCGTAAATAATACAGAGATATTCCAACAGAAAAAAATATTAAACCGTGAAATATATGTAAGAAAGTATCATAGAACGCTTTTCTTAAATATTTCCAGTATTTGATAATGCTTTCTTTAATAATTCTCATCTCCTTATTTATATTTCATGGAAAGATCATATTTTCTCTTCTGCTGTATCTATGTCTATTTTCTTTGCTGGCTTTTTTTCAACCATTATTTTCAAGAGCCCATTAGCAATCCTTGATTTAATTGCATCTGTATTAGCATTGGTTGGTAGCGATATATCCATGTTTACTTCTATGAATTTGAAAAAACTTCTAGAGAAAGGACCAAATTCTCCACGTATATTACCGTTAGGCTTTTTTATTTCGTCCAGTTTTGGTTTCTTTGCGGTAATGTTCACATTATTCCCTATTAAAGACACTGAAACATCCTCTTTAGTACGACCGGGTAATGGTACAAGAATTAAATAACCATCATCTTCTTCTTGGATTCTATAGGGTACAGTGCTTCCAAATCTGCCTATTTGGTCTCCACAATGATGCATAAATTTGCTTGCCATCATTAATGGAACCGGAAAATGCTTATACTTTGCTCTTGATCTAACAGTAGTTCCATTACACATTTTATTCTTTTACCTCCGATTAGTTTTTTTTTTAAATTTAAATTTTTTTTCTAAAAATTCTCGAATTCCTCATCATCGTCAATTATTTCTATAGGTTTAGCTTGTTCGTTTCGTTCTTGCTTAAGTTTTTCTAAAATCTTTGAATATTTACTAATTTTTTTTTCTATTCCATCCATTCTATTTTGTAATCTTTTTTGTCCATGCTTTAAATGTACAAGAATTCTCTCTATACGTTCAATATTATGTAATGAATAATCAGTTTCATTAATTTTCTCTTCAAATGGGAATTCAGGAAACGGAAAACGGCACATCATTTTGTCCATCATTTCTTCGCTCGGCATTGCTTTAAAAATAGTCTTTATGAAATCACCAACCGAATTAATACTCGATTCAAGGTTGTCCTCTAAAACTTTTTTTAATTCCTCTATTCCCTTCATTGAAATGTTGTAAACTTTCTTTTGTCTTTTGCCTTCCACGACTTCTCTTGCTTCAATTAATCCCTTCTCTTCAAGCCTATTTAGCATTGGATAAATCGTTCCAGCAGAAGCAGTCCACATGCCTTTAAATTTATTATTAAGTTTTTGAATAATGTCATATCCCGAAATTTCACTTTTGTTTTTAATCATTGATAGGACTAAGACATCTAAACCTGATAGTGTTCCCCTATGATATCCCCTAAATTTTCTTCCAAAAAACATTTCATATTTCACTCCTTTCTATATTCTGATTTCATATTGATATTTTCGTTCAGTTAATAATCTAATATGATCTAACCTTATATTTCAGCCAGTTCTAAAGATTATGTGGCCGTTAAAAACTTGTTAATTAATCATTATAAGTTGAAACACCTATATAAATCTTTCGATATATCGAAATCGAACATCGAAATTAATCTTATATAAACATATTTAAAAAAGTAAAAATTGCTAGACCATCTATAAATAAATGAATCTTTATGAGATCCATAAGCCAACAAATTAAATCAATGAAAACAAAACAAATACCATTATAATTAAAAATTGTTTCAAAATTATTACATTTCAAAGATGTAGTAATAAGACTTCAGATAATTCTTTAAAATATTTATTTTCTCAACCAGCAGAAAATATCAAATCTAAAAAGTGATCTCATCTCTACGCTAAAACTCATGGTTTTCTGCTTATATTTGTGTAAAATTTAAATATAAGTCTCTTTTATTTTTTTTATAAATCCAATAAAAATGTTATGATAAAAGAACAGATTATGATAAGTAATAATAATTCTCCAAAAATCATCATAGTGTCTGATATACATTTAGGCGCTCTAAAAGCTAGATTAGATTTATTTTACTTGTTTTTAGAGAAAATCGATAATGGAGGATTTGGTAATGATCTACAAGCTTTAATAATAGTAGGAGATTTTTTCGATCTATGTACTGATACTCCTGATTCTTTATTTAATACTCCTGAAACAATAAAGATAATTAAAAAATTGAGTAAGATTAGAGATAAAGTAGATATTGTATTCATTCTTGGCAATCATGAGATTCCTGTTACAGGTAATTTTAATAGAAAATTTCGTAAACGCAAGAAAAAATTTTTAAAAAAACTTAGTATTGGAGAGATTGATGATTTAATCGAAAATAATTTGGTTTGTCAATACGCAATATTAAGAACCTACCAAGGTAAAACCACGATACTTTTATATGACTCAATAAAGCAAATCCATAATAAGTATATAGAAAAAATAGAGATTAAAGGAATGAGATTAGAGGATGGATTTCAATCTTTTATAACCCACGGATATCAATATGATAGTGGTACAAGTCGTTTTTTTGCGGGTATATTGTGGAGCTTGTTAATCAACTCAGAAAGCATGATTATAAAGGATATTTTTAATTACCTATGGAATGGATTAATAAAAGAGGATAAATCAGTTAAAGGTTCAAAATATAAACAGATGCTTAAGGACTTACCACAACTTAAAAATCAAGAACCTGAAATAATACAGGATCAATTTTCAAGATATAACAGTCTTAATTTCTATTATATTAAGTTTTTTATGAAACTCTTAGAAAAATGGGAACATGAAAGGAGATATGAA
>JBHLLE010000298.1:0-5301 GCA_048885945.1 Candidatus Hermodarchaeota archaeon
AGCTTAAAGTTTGCTTATTTTTAATATAATAGATTACTAGGATTATTCCTGATACGATTAAATAAGTAATAATCATTATAGCTCCAAGAACGAAGAAAAATATCCACATCATAAAACCACTAATAATAAATATTAGAATCCCAGATAATTTCGTTAAATAATGTTCTTTATATGCTTTAAGTGTATAAATGCAGCTAAATGGTATGTACAATAATAATCCGCTGATTACACCCGGACTATATACTCCTAAATAAATCGTCCAAAATAGATGAAAGATTGCATTATGAAATTGGACTGTTAAAAAAGCGGTTAAAACAATTAACCCTGTAGCTTGATTGGGCCAAATATTATATATGATGATAAGTAAAAAATAAATTCCCATTAGAATACAATTGAATAATAACCATTGTCCAAAAGTAAGATTATCGTTAAAATATTTGTTTGACCACTTATAAAATCCAAACGATGCCTCTTCAATAAGATGGACCAAATACGCTATGGGAGCAAGCCAAATCGCTTTTTTAAAAGAAAAATTACTAAAAGAATTCTTTATTTTTAATCCATTCATCATTTTCACTTCCTTAATATAGATTATTTTTCCGAACAATGTTCGGCGAACGATGTTCTGTATATAAATAGTATGACTTCCTATATAAATGTATACAAGGACATTTATTGGATTATATTGATTATGACTGTTCGAACTGAAGATAAAAAGAATACTATTACTAAAATTGTGAAAACTTTTTATAACCTAATTCAAAAAAAAGGATATGTAAATGTTTCAATACGAGACATTAGAAATAAGGCAAAAGTAAGTATTGGAGCAATTTATCACCATTTTCCACAAGGAAAAGTTGATATATTAAACGAGATAATAATTAGAAATAGGGATAAAATAATAGGTATAGATCTTTTCAACGATATTGACGAATCTGAGTTAGAAAAGTCAATAAACAAAATAATGTTAAATTTTATAGATTTCCACCGTGAAAATATACAATTTAATCTTGCACTCGAGCAGGAACTTTTATTAAAAAAAGAAATTTTTCATAATTTTAAATTACTTATAGAAGAAGCATTAGTAAATCTTGCTAAAAAACTAAAAACCTTTAAAGTATTTAGAAACATCTCTGAAAAAAAATTAAGAGAGAAATTGTTTCTAATTTTTAATATCATTGAAGCTATAATTCTTCGCCATATATCGTTAATCCCATTATTTGAAACTGACGAGGAACTTAGAGTATATCTTACAAATTTGGTGCTATTTCATTTTTCAAATTAGACTTTTATTAACCTTTTTCAATAAAAGATAATGAATGAATAAAAGTAGAAAAGTAATTGATGATATTAAATTTAAATAGTAGATATTTGGAACAATAAATTTTTATTCTTACATTTATAGAAATATTTCTTCAAAGCTATTAATAATTTTTGAATTATTCATATACTTCCCCTATTATTATGGTTTGATTAATAATATCTTTAAATTTTATATCAGGATGATGGTATCTGCCCTTCTTATGAGTTCTCCTTCCATATTGAATAGCCATATTAGGACAGAAATGGAGACAAGCCAAACATCTTAAGCATTGATGTTGCCATATCGGATTTCCGTTATTTAATTTTATATTGTTAACTGGGCAAATTTGTTCACAAATACCACAACTATTACATTTTTCATCAATGTAAAATTTCTTATCACTTAAGTTAACACTCTTTACAAAATGTGAATTATTTAATTTCGCTACTTGTTTTATGATAAAATTATCCTTTTTAATCATATTTTGTCGATTTTGAATTTTCTTAGCTATTATTTTTAACGTATCATTTGCCTTCTCAAATTTCTTTTGTTGTTTTTTTTCAGATTCAATTTTAAAAGCCGGTATGTAATTATTAGGCATATTTATCTTGAAACCTAAATTCAACTTTTTATTTTTCGTTTTTAATAATTTCATTATATCAGTTATCGCCCGACCTGGAGAAGAACCTCTTGTGACAATAGTAAAGATATAATCTACTTCAGTTAAATCTAATTTTTTTATAAACTCTGGTATAATTTTAGGTAATCCCATAAAATGTAGAGGGAATATAAAGCCAATTTCCTTACAAGGAGGCTTAATATAATCATTTTTCCAGAATTGTGCAATATTTTTCAGGTCTGTATTTTTTAACTTAAACGCAAGTTCTTCAGCAATTTTCAAGGAATTTCCTGTTCCCGTAAAATAATATATAACTCTTTTCAAGTTTTTTCCTCATTAATTTATAGTTGTATTTTTCAATTAGGTGTATTTTCTACACCTAACCTTAAATATAATAAATGATTTTTTATATATAAAGTAAAAAGAGAAAATAGCTACATTAAGTAAGAGAAATTACACTTACTGAAATAAATCATATATAGATTCTAGGTGAATATATCATAAATCAATATATCAATAATTATAGAGAATTAATTAAACTTATTCCTTCTATTCAAGAAGCTGTAATGAAAGCTATTAAGCGAGATCAAAACACACTCCTTTATAATACAAAAAGAATAGGGATAAAAGCAAAAATGTATAAAAATATTTTTAACTTAATACAAGGAAAATGGACTCTTGAAATCTATTTTACTTTAATAATGGTTAATACATGTGGCTTTAACGAACTTAAGGATGCTTTACCTAAAATAAATTCACGAACATTAACTGACCGATTAAGATTTTTAGAACAGAATCATATTGTCTCTCGAAAAGTTATAACGGATAGTCCAATTAGGGTAAATTATAGTCTTACTGACTTTGGAAAAGAAGCATTAACTCTTTTAATTCCCTTCTTAGTATATTTTCTTTTACCAAAGCACATAAAAAAATCCTTTCCGAAAATTCAAAATATTGAAAAACAAGCAAAAGAACTTATTACTCAAGAATTAGAGAAACCTATTTAATAAGCAAAATAGAAAATGAACTTAGAAAATTGTTAAAAGGGAATATAAAAATATTGATTTTTTATTAATTTATTATTCTTGTATTTTAATATTCTTGACGTTAGCTTTTTTACCTTCGACTATTTCAGTGTTTTTACTTTCGCAGTGACGACATTGGAATAATTGAAGTCCTGTTAAATAAGCTTCGTCATTTAGAGTTACTTCCGAAATCTTACCACATTCTCTACATTTAATTTTTCCAGGCACGATCTCAATTATTAACTCAGCACCTTCGGCAATAGATCCCGTTGTAGCCATTTTAAACGATTGTTTGAGTAAATCAGGAACAATTAAAGTTAATTCTCCTACTTCTAAATACACTTCAGTAATTTTTTGCGCGTTATATTTTATAGCTGTGGCTTCAGCTACTTTAAAAATATCATAAGCAAAAGAAAATTCGTGCATAATTTAACTCTCTAACCTTTTCCCCGCAATTTTCTGATTTCTTTAGCAACTTCTAGTATAACTTTTGATTTCTGCTTTCCTTTAGTATTTATCGCTACTCTTCCCGGATCGTCCCACCACGTTCTAGAATATTTAAAAGAGCCTTCTATTTCTGCCGTGTATCCTAATCTTCTTGCTGCTTTTGCGATTTCTTTAGTTGTAACTTTATCTATAGCAAGATTCTTTGGTAAACGTCTACCATCACTCCTACTCCGTTTAGCGTCAAAGTACTGAGGCCAAAAAATTAGAAAGGGTTTTCTTGTTCTCATTAATTAATCTACTAGTTTTTACTAATAAAATAAAAAACTCTTGAAATAATTTAAAAATAACTATAAAAATCTAAAAGGGTATTATAAAAAAAATTCCCTATACTTTATTTTTAGAAGATCTATTAAGACAATTATTATTGCCATTTATAAGGCTCTCATATCTTTCTGAAATGGTTTTTAAGTTTTCATTTAGAAAATTATTATACTGATCTGCTATTTCCCGAAAATCCAAGGTAGCAAGCATGTGACCTTTATGAGCCTTTTCAAATTGGGTAATAGCCCGTTGATTCATAGGATCAACTGGATTAATTACCACATATTCTTTACATTTTAAACACGCTCGAACTCTCAAATCTACAATCCCTAATTTCTTTTTAATTTTTAAATTTTATCTTGAATTGACATCTTTTTGTCAATTAATAGTTTAATTAATCCTCAACTATTTTACTTTAAAAAACCCATTGGAAGGAACATGAAATTTTTTCTCTTTTTAATAACTAAGGATTATAAAATCAGGTTGACACTGCGTATTGCTGAGTTTTTAAAGTATTTTTATATTCATACTCAAAACTTTTTTTAATGTAATTAAACATGAGATTTAATCTCATATTAATGACTTTATTTGCCAAATTTATGTCAATATCTCGACTCCAAGAGAATGGCAATGTATAATACAAATCTATTTTAATTTCTGTTCCATCTATTATGGGATCTAATTCAAAAATAAGCGTAAATTCCAATCCTGAAAACGAATGATTTATAATTTTTTTATTGCTTATCCATTGAACCGTGCTAATGATAAAATCTAATTTTTTTCCGAATATCCGACCTGAACATTTAAATGTTGAGCCTAATCCAATACGATTATTAGATAATTCTTCAATAGTCAAGTGTTCCAATAAGGGAAGAGAATATTTCTTAATATTCTGAAGCCTATTTAAGAAATTAAAAATATTATGCGGTTCTATATCAACACGCATTACCTTGTGAAATTCCATCATCATTTTTATAATTATCTCCACATTTTTATTTTTGGGAACGGAAAAGGTCTCCTCAATGTAAAAGAAACCTCGGCCCTTTCCCTAATATTAATTTGCAAATACTCTTAGAGTAAAAAACCTATAGTTGATTTTGTAATGAATTTTACTTCCCTAATAAAGGGAAGTATGAAATTCATCGATTATAGTGGATTCAAGTGTTTTTGTTTTAACACCTAAATTTCACACATTATATATATTATTTAAACCCAATTGGAAGAAAAGTGAAATTTTTAGAATAACCATTTAAAAAAAATTCAAGTACTACTAAGATAGTTAAAAATAAATTCTAATTACCATTTTTATTATTACTTTTCATAGGTTTTAAAACCCTTTCATAACATGGGAGGGTGGTCTAGCTTGGTATGATACATAATTTGTCGTTCAGCCAAAATGGTCTAATCGGCTGGGGGATGCCAAAGCATTAGTTTGGTATACAGACGCCGAGTGGTCGGGGGTTCAATTCCCCCCTCTCCCATATTAAATATCATAAACAGCAGAATATTTTTTATTTAATTCTTCTAAGTCTACTAATTCATTATTTTCAAGTATATTATGAGGTTGCTGTTCAATTATAGATCTT
>JBHLLE010000299.1:0-5300 GCA_048885945.1 Candidatus Hermodarchaeota archaeon
CCGGAAATAAACATGCGACAGTGGGTCTATAAAGGAAAGCAACAGAAAATAAAAATCCAGAAATAATACCCAATATAGTTATTCTGCTCCATTTTTCCTCTGTATCAGCCTTGATAAGGAACAAGAAACCACTAAAAAAGAAGAAATTTGAGATAGGCTCGGAAAGAAGCATCTTAGTCCAGAATATAATTTGGGAATTTAAACATAAGAGATATACCGCAATTATGGCAACAGTTTCTGAATACATCCTTTTAGCCAACAGGTAAACACAAAAAATTGTTAGTAATGTAATAATGACAAAACATAATCGAAATAATATGAATGAATTTCCTGTTAATAACATAAGAAGAGCATAAGTATAGGATATATTGGGAGGATAATGCTCATAAAAGTCTAAATAAGGAATTTTACCAGCTAGAATCAAACTTCCCATATAGAACCAAATTCCAGCATCATAATGGATCTTGGTACTGTTATTTAGGATATCAGAAAGACTAAAAACTAGATTTAAGACAATAGGTAATCCAAGGATTAGGATTTTTTTTAGGAAGATATTTCGGGAGGACATCGAACACTCAGAGCCGTAGAATTAATTAATATTAAATTATAATGGAGGTTATTTTTAGTATAAGGATATTAAAACTATTTAATTCAATAAATAAAGACAATTCGGGTAATATTTTCGAGTCTATATAAATTTTTTGCTTATTGTGAGATTTTTAGACCCTAGACTAGATCAAGAATTGAAAAACGGCTAGGCAGGTTTTGGCTTAGAATAAAGAATGATACGAAATGTTGATAGTAGGCTTGTTTAAACTCAAATTACTTTTTTATCAAAAAACAGGATCACACCCTAATGAAAGATATAATTCTATATCTTCGCGACCTCATAAAACTTCACTGTAAGTAAGCAAAATGAGGGAGACCTAATCAAATAAAATGAAGAATGAATGTTTACGATTTCTCAATAATAGAATATCAGGGCGATACGAGATAAGAATTTAAGTTAATATCTCCATAAATTCCCTGGCAATTTGTATGAAGGAATTTACCTTACTTATACCCACTTTAAATGAATCTTATAACCTAAGAATTCTTTTTAGGCAATTAATCCCATACAAGGATTTAATTAAAATTCTTCTGGTTGATGATTCATCACAAGATGAATTTAAAATATTGAACAAATTAATCTCGAAATTTCTAGATTTAGATATTAGGACTCTAAAAGGTTACAAGAAAGGAATTGGAACCGCTATTCGGCAAGGTTTGAATTATATAGACACAAACTATTTTATCATAATGATGGGAGACCTTTCTGATGATCCACAGGATCTACCAAAAATTATGGAAAAATTGAAAGATGGGTATCAAGTAGTTTTTGGCTCAAGATTTATTAAAGGGTCATACTTACAGGATTATCCACCGACAAAGTTTATTGCCAATCGTTTAACCAATTTAGTTATTTCAGTTTTATTTAGGATAAAATCTCACGATATCACAGGAGCTTTTACAGGTTATCAATCCCGTTATTTTAAAAATACAACTTTTAAATCAACAGGGTTTTCAATTTTGATTGAGTTACCTATTAAAGGTAAATTATCCGGTCTTAAATACTGTGAGGTGCCGGTTACCTGGCGCAATAGAATAGAAGGTCAAAGTAGTATGAGGTTACTTAGAGCAGGACGAAATTATTGGAGAATCATCTTAGAGCTTTTTTTCAGTCAATTTTTCAACAAAAAAGTGGCCAATCAAAAATAAGGATTTTCATGCTTAGAGTTATAGGTCCTTCTCCTCTTTCACAACCCAGTTCCATACATCAACTAAGATTTTACTAGTTTTTATTGTCCGGTATCTATTATGAGGCGCACTTACGATTAGAATGTCGGATTTCTCTAATACTTCCTCCAACGGCATAAATAATTCATCAGAAATGTATTCATCAGTACATAAAACTTTTTGAGCCTCAAATTCTAAAATTCTTTTTAGCTTGTATGAGAGAGAAGCCCTTTTATCGTCACTTTCCCCTTTGAAGGCCATTCCTAAGATTCCTACGGTTTTCGCACTCAAGTCGTATTTCTTTTTTAATTGTCGAACAATAAAATCTGGCAGACCTTCATTAATAAGCATAGCAGAATGACCGAGGAAAAATTTATTTCCAGAAAACGCTGAAAGTTGCATGGTGTCTTTAAATAAACAGGGTCCAGCCGTTAAGCCCGCACGAGGAAATCCTTCTGCCCGGGGATATTTATAAGTCATTGCTTGATATATTTTATAAAAATCCAATTCCATACTCTCTGCCAGCATAAAATATTGATTTGCGGTAGCAAATTGAATATATCTCCAAGAATTAGTAAATAGCTTAGCTAATTCTGCTTCCATTGGAGATAATTCAACAAGATCTTTTGTTAAATAACTAAAAACTTTTCTAGCATCACTTAAGGCTTTACTATCAAAACCAGAAATAATTTGTGGAAGAGAGTAAAGCTCTTTCATAGCTTTACCCTCGGCTATCCTCTCTGGGCAGAAAGATACATGTACATCTAAGTTATGGTCTTTAAACAGGCGTTGAATCTTCTCGGAAGTGCCTGGGTAAACTGTGCTTCGTAGTATAACTGTTTGACCATCTTTAAAATAGTGTAGAAAGTTGGTAAAAAATTCGTGAAAAATCGAGAAAATTGGATTTAAATATTCATCAACCGGCGTTCCAATAATAACAAGTATTATATCACTTTGAGAAATATATGAACTGTCTGTTGTAGCCTGGAGATTTTTCCCAATAGTCCTGTTCAGCTTTTCTTGGGCCCTATCCTCTCTAAATGGCATTAAACCTTTATTAATTTTTTTAACCAGTTCTTCGTTTATGTCAACAATTATTATATTTAGTTCCTCGCTTGCATCAGCTAAAGCAATACTTAAAGGCAGACCAACACGCCCACCACCACCAACAACAGAAATGTTCATTTAGACTCCTCAAAATTTGGTTTAAGGCTTGTTTTTATTCAAGCTATAATTCTCTTTTGGAAGCTTCATGTTTACAAAATGCCTGAAAGTCCTTTGTTTCAACGAATTCTTGGGGGAGCGACCATAAACTGGCAATTTTCTGTGGAATCCTCTTGATTTATCGAAAGGAGGACGTCAAAATATCAATTAATTAAAGAATAAATATTATGAGACAATTAAAAATACCCTTTTTCTAATCGTTTTTTATAATAAGGAATGATCTCGTCTAAACTTTCCCCTAAAGAAATCTTAGCCTCAAATCCGAGTATTTCTTTAGCTTTTTTCACATCTGGACTTCGATATTGAACATCATATTCGTAGGGTTTATCTGAAACGTAGCGGAACGGTTTTTCAGGTCGAATTTTGGACCAAATTAATTTAGCTAGCTCTAATACGCTTGTAGGTTGGGGATGACTGATATTAAAATCTTCATTTATAGCTTTGTCAGATTCCAGTGCTATTCGAATTCCTCTAGCTAGATCCTTACCATTTGTATAATGCCTGACTTGTTTCCCATCCCCTAAGATATGTAAAGGATCCTGTTTTTTCAATATTTTGATAGTTAGATCGGGCACAACATGGGATAATAGGAGTTTAATTTCTCCAGAAGTAACCGGTTCAGCCCCTCTAGCTTTTTCTTCGCCGACACCAATACAGTTAAAGGGACGAATAATTGTATAAGGTAATTGATACTGTTCCCAAGCTCCTTTGCAAAAATATTCACTAGCTAATTTTTGAAAACCATAAGTGGAAAGAGGAGGAGCACATCTCTCTATTTCATCCTCTGGTGTTGGATACACATTGGTTCGTTCAAAGACCATACTACTGCTTAAAACTAGGATTCGCTTTAGTGCCCCTAGTTGAAATCTTTTAATGGCAAAATCAAAGGTATTTGCTAGAATTCGTTCATTTGTAGCGAGTAAATCATAAGCATATTTATGAAAATACGAAATACCTCCGATCATTGCTGCTCCTGCAATGATATAGTCAAAATTCCATTCTTGGAGTTCAGTTGATAAATCAGTTGTCTTAGTTAAATCTAGATTCCTAAAAGTAAAGTTTTTATGGATATCGTGTCTTCGTTCAATTTCTCCGTATTTAGAATAGTTATCAATACCATAAACTTTGTAATCTGCTTCCAAAAACTCAGAGCAGAGATACGAACCAACAAAACCTTGCGAACCGGTTATTAAGACAGAATTCATTTTTTTTCCTTCTGAATACTTTCTTTATAATTTTTAGGGTTTCTAAATATTAAAAACATGAGAATACTAGCTTTTTAGCTTTCCGGTTTTTAAATATCTCAGTTCTCGATCATTAAATATAAATAAAAATCCTCCGGTGAATATGACAAAAAGTTGCCGGATTAGATGATCCATAAAAGCAATTAAAACCGCTTCCTGCAAACTACCGAATCCTAAGATTACTAAACTGGAAGCAATCCCAACCTCGTAGGAACCCACACCGCCCGGTAGGAATGGAAGGGCTGCACCTAAAAAGCCGGCAGTTGCGGAGGCAAAGCAAATTATAGGATCTAGTTCAAAATTGAGGGCTAAAGCAATTAAATAGACTGATGTAGATTCCAAAACCCAAATAAATAGAGATAAAGCTAACGCGTAGAAAATACGAACAGGATTCTTATAGATGAATTTTATCCCGTTTTCAAAATTCTCTAGAAATTTATTGAGTCGTCCGGATAATTTACTTTGTCCTTTGAATATTCTAATTATGATTTTTGAAAGTACTTGAGGATATTTAATTAGAATAATACAACCAATGGCAAATGTGATAATTAATGCTAAAACAAGAGGTAACAGCCAATAAAAACCAGAGGAAAACAATCTAAAACCTAGGAGTGCTATCCAAATTAATGCAAAAGATATGAGAGTAAACAAATCAATAACACGATCTACTAAAACTACGGAGAATGCCTGTCCACCCGTAGCTATTTTATCTCGTCGAGGATAATAAATCCGAGAAAGGTCTCCTAACCTTGCGGGGGTTATAGCATTTAAAAACCAAGCAATTAGGAGCAATTTTGTAAAATAAAGCTTGTAATCAATATTTTTTAGTAATAAAATGTTCCAACGAAGGCCCCTTAAGAAAAACACGATAATAAAAATTAGAAGAAATAAAATTGGATAGACGGGATTGGTTAAGAGAGTGTGAAGCCCATAAGATAACTGCTGAGGATCCTTTGAATTGATAATTAAAATCAGTGTAACAATAACCATAACCGAAATAACAAGAATGATAAGAGATTTCCATGAATTTTTCATGTCTGATTAACTTTTTTAAGC
>JBHLLE010000300.1:0-5298 GCA_048885945.1 Candidatus Hermodarchaeota archaeon
ATGGCTAAAAAGTTGCCATTTAAAACTGAATCAGTTGATTTGATATATTCTTGTCACGTAATTGAACATCTTTATTATTATCAATTTAACATTTTCTTAAAAGAATCTTTTAGGATTTTAAAAAGAGGAGGAAAGCATATAATAATGACTCCTTCCTTAAAACGTTTAGTCGATGCTTTATATTACAATGAAAATTTAAAACCACTTCTTTTAAAAGGTCACGAAAAATTAGCTGGTATTAAGTTAGATCCCGCACTATTTTTGAATAGAATGATGAATACATTTTATGGTCACAAATTTTTACATGATTTAGAATCAATAAATCGAGTAGCAAAATCAGTTGGATATTCAGAAGTAAAAAAAATATCATTACCAGAAATATCAGATGAGGCTATAAAAAAATATACATTGATGAGGCAAAATAGAGGAGAAAGATGGAAAATTGAAACAGAAATATACTTATTGATTAAATAATGATAATAATTTCAATAACTTCTTCTATGTCCCTCAATAGATTCAAGATAATCTAAAACTGATTCCCTTATTTCTATAGCAGGTAAAATCCGTCTAACTTTCCATACATAATTTATTGCGTCGCTCCAACTCCATTGAGGATGTTCTTTTAACAACCAAGCGACAATAATCCCTCCGCTCCGGGATATTCCCATAGCGCAGTGTACTAACACTTTTCCTTCTTTAATATTTTCGTCGATAAAGTTAAGAATTTCTTTTAAATAACGATGAGGAGGATAAGTGTTATCGGGAAATCCTTTATATAAATAAATAAAACCTTCTGGAGGAGTATAATGATTCATTTCCATTAAATTAACGATAGCAGTAATTCCGATTTCTTTTAGTTTATTAAAATTAAGTTGAGGCCAATATGCTCCTATATATAAATTTTTGTGTACTTTAAAAATCTCGTCCATGTCCGACATTATAAAAATAAAAAGAAATTGCTTTTTTATTAAGCTTTAAGCTTCGCTCATGTCTCTACTTGCAATTACATTAGCGCCCAAACCTAAGAGGTTTTCAATTAAAATATCTCCCATCTTTATCGGAGCTTCGATCTCTTTAATAGCAATCTCCTTCAACGCTTCGTTTAATTTATCTTTTAATATGGGAGAGTCCGTTCTAACTGGAACTAAAGGTAATAATCCATTTTTGACGCGAATAGTAGTTGTCAATATTCTCTTAGGTTCGTAATATTCTTGTTGAGCGTATTCTAATCCTCTTTTGCACGTATATCCCTCAAAAGTTACCTCTCCACTCTCCTCATTCTTTTTAACTTGTATTTCGCACCCAGTAGGACAAACAATACAACGAATGACCCTAACAACGCTTTGACTTGATTCAGACACTTTTTAATCAATCCTCCTCAATTAATACCTCAGGACGAGGCACTACTTCGATTTTAATTTCCTTACATTCTGGATTAATGCCAATTTTTTCTGGGTTAATATTTAATTCAATCATTTCACTTGGTATTACGTACACTTTCTTTTTAGAATATACTATTCCATTCTCATCTCTAAATTGTATTAAAATTCTTCTATCTGGATAACGTACCCTGAAGGAAAATATAATGTCTTTTGATAAATCGTCAACTTTTAATAAATCGGGTTTAACATAATTTACATTTTCTCCGGGAATGCATTTAATATACTTTGCTTTTTTCGTCTCCTTTTCAAATTCATTTTTAACATAATTTACTGCAAAATTTCCCGCCCTCTTGGCTTCAGCTGTAACCAAATCGACTAAATCGTGAACTTGTAAAACATTTCCACAACCAAATACACCTTCAATAGTAGTTTCCAGATTATTATCCACAACTGGTCCATTATTAGAGGAGAGTTCCGCACCCGCTTTTTGAGTTAATTCATTTTCAGGAATAAGTCCAACGGATAATAAGAGAGTGTCGCATTCGATGAATCTATCAGTTCCCACTACTCTATCAAAGTCTCTGGTTACCTTACTTATTGTAACTCCTTGAACGCGGTCAATCCCATGGATCTTAGTTACGGTATGATTTGTAATTAAGGGAATATCGTAATCTTCCAAACATTGTACTTGATTTCGTAATAATCCACTAACATATGGTAGAATCTCAACTACTGCTTTTACTTTACATCCTTCCCATGTGAGACGACGAGCCATGATCATTCCAATATCTCCACTACCTAAAATTACAATGGTCTTTCCTGGTAACCATCCTTCCACATTTACAAATCTCTGGGCTTGTCCCGCAGTATATACTCCCGCAGGTCGAAAACCTGGTAGATTAATTGCTCCTCTTGTTCTTTCTCTACAACCCATTGCTAAAATAACTGCTTTAGCTTTAATTTTAATAACTCCTTCCACTTTATTTACTGCAAATAATGTTTTTGTGTGTTTTTCAGGAGATGGCGGTTTGATATCAATTACCATTGTATTTAATTTGTAAGGGATTCCTAATTCTTTGACTTGATTAATAAATCTTTGGGCATATTGTGGTCCAGTTAATTCTTCTTCAAATTCCTTTAGACCAAATCCATTATGGATGCATTGTAAGGTTATGCCTCCCAGTTCTCTATCTCTTTCTAATATTAAAACATCTAATCCTGCCTTTTTAACTTGAATAGCTGATGCTAAGCCAGCTGCTCCTGATCCAATCACTGCGATATCAGTTTTGTATTTGATCATTCTTCTTCTCCTCCTGATTCTATACTTTTTAGAGCTAGATCTTTCGTTTCTGCGACTAAATAATACGTATCATCTCCCCTTTTGGTAACTTGATCATAAGGAACATTAAGCTCCCTTGATAATATTTCTATCACACGGGGTCTGCAAAATCCTCCTTGGCATCTGCCCATTCCGGGTCTACACCTAAATTTAACTCCATCAACGGTAGTAGCCCCAACAGGAGCATAAATCGCATCAATAATCTCCTTTTCAGGCACGGTTTCGCAGCGGCAAATAATATTACCCCATCTTGGATCCTCTTTTATTTTTTGATCGAGTTCTTCCATCGTAAAATCACTTAATCGTTCTGGTTTAGGGCGGATGGGATTGTAGTCTTCTTTTACTTTTAATTGAACTCCAAGTAATTCCAGAAAACCCTCAACTTTTTCCGCAATTGCGAAACATGAAGTTAAACCCGGTGATAAAATACCAGCAACATTAATAAAACCATACACATCAGTGTTATCAATTATAAAATCGTAGGTGTTTGGAACTGCTCTTAGACCAGCAAAGTTCCTAATAGCACTTCTTTCAGGAATATTGGGAACGATTTTTTTACCTCCCTCTAAAATTTCCTTTAAACCAGCTGTGGTTGTGGAGATATCTTTTTTGTCAGTTATGTTTTGAGCATTAGGTCCTACAAATGTATTCCCGTGAATGGTTGGACAGACTAAAATACCTTTAGAAACTTTAGTAGGAGTTGGAAATAAAATTTTATTTAAATGGAGTATATTTCGATCAAATAAAATATATTCCCCTTTTCTTGGCATTATATCAAAATAATCAAGTCCCACCATTTTAGATACCTTTGCAGCGAAAACACCTGCAGCATTTATAACATTGCGCGCTTTGAACTCACCATGATTAGTTTTAATAATGAAAACATAATCAGAATGTGTTATTTTTTTAACTTTATGATTTCTAAAGAATTTGACACCATTCATTGCAGCATTTTCAGCTAACGCAATTGTCATTTCATAAGGACTTGCAATTCCAGCAGTTGGCGCATGTAATACCCCTACAACATCTTCTGTTAGGCTAGGTTCCATATGAAGTATTCTTTCTTTATCTAAAATTACTTCCAAACCAGAAACACCATCTTCAGTCCCTTTTTTCCTATATTCTTCTAAATGCTTGATTTCACTATCTTCTAACGCAACTACAAAAGACCCGATTCTTTTGAACGGAAAATTAAGTTCCTCAAACGCTTGTGTATACATTTTATTCCCTTTTATGCAAAGATTCCTCTTTACATATTGGCGTTCTGCAGCATATCCTGCGTGAATAACTCCAGAATTCCCTTTAGTCGTTCCAGATGCGATATCGCCCTCTTTTTCCAATAAACAGACTTTAATATCGTATTTACATAAGGTTCGTGCTATACAGCATCCGGTAACTCCTCCACCTATTATTATTACATCATATATCATAAATTCAATTTCCCCATATTTTTATGACAAACATCGACTTAAATAGATAGTTATTCTAATTATTAAATTATCAGATGTTTTTAAAAGTTATTTGAATTAGATATATTTAGATTGATAAGAGGGGTCCTTGAATACTTAATTTTATTCTTATAAGAATTAAAACCAGATTGAAACATCTTTTACGAACTTTAATGGAAATATCATTAAATTACAAACAAGAATAGCAACCAAACTAAGTTAAAAATAATCATAGAAAGGATTAATACCTTAGTTATAGGATTAAATAGAGTACTCTTTAAGGATTTATCCATTTTCATTTCTAACTCGTTATTTAATAGATTTTCAACTGATGTGAAATTACTAACAAATTTTCTATTCATATGAATTGAACCTAAAAATCTTGGATTAGTTATATTACTAATTGAATTTTCTAGCGCATCAGAAGAAAAATTTCTTACTCCTTCAGTCTTTTTTTTTCCTTGGTTAGAATAATTGTTCTCTTTCATTTTAGAATCAAATATTTTGTTTTTTCTCAAGATAAAAAAGGTACTCTATTCTTAAATTCTTTTCGATTGTAATAAATAAAGAATAAAATATGAGAATAAAAATACTTACCAAAAAGCTTTTTGAAACTTTTTAATGGTATCTTCCAAACTATCTTCAATTTCTTTACCAAATTCAGAAAAAATGCTGACATCTGAATCCCAAGCATCCAAATTGTCTGAATATTTAGAAATAAATTTGTCTGCAATCAACTTTAGTTCTTCTTGGACTTTCTTTTCTTTTACTTTTTTGTTAGAATTCGAAACGAATAATAATCCTTTATCCTTATATATCGTAAATCTAATTGAAGATAGTTCGAAACTAGAAAGACCTCCCTTAGCAAGTTCCGTAGCAAACGAATTTAATGCAGTCATTAAAGCACCAAATAACTGTTCATTAACCCTTGGATTGTATACTCGGCTAAATAAAACTATACCGCTTTCGGTGACAATCCAAATATCTTGTAAGACTTTAACCATGTTTAGGTCAGCAATGAAATGTCGATTCTTTTTAGACTAGTTATGAAGAGATAAAAAAAAAATTCATTTAAATAAATTTGTTTTTAATCTTATTTATATTTGAATAGACTTTTCAAATCAATCAT
>JBHLLE010000301.1:0-5294 GCA_048885945.1 Candidatus Hermodarchaeota archaeon
GGAGCATAGCACCCAGAATCGCTCTAGGAAAGGTGGTAAATAACAAGAATAGCGTTTGTGAAAAGAATAATCCAAGTATAATTTCAAGGATTCCTTCAAAGATCATTGAACCCCCAGTTCTTGCACCAAATGCAAATTGTGCCGCTAAACCTCCAGAACCATGGCATAAGGGCATTCCTCCTATAAAAGGATTAATTAAATTCATTGCACCCATATTAAATGCCAAGGAGTTAGCATCAATAATGTCTTCTTTTTCAGGAAATAAATCTTTTACTAAGCTAACTGTAGCTATCATAACATTAGTTAGTGTTAAAAATAGTTGAGCAATTCCTGCCAGCAACATACCTATTAATAATTCCTCCCAACTAGGTAAAAAAAAAGTGAATTCCGGAGTTTTAAAGGTAATTTCAGAAATATAAACTGCTCCCGTAAAAAAAATTAGAAAAAAACCAAGAAACATAAGAACGATCGCTGAGGGAATCTTTTTGTTTTTTATTAATACTAATATTATTGAAAATGAAATAATCCCTAGTAAAATATTATCGTAGCACAATAAAAGTGCTGCCCATCCCAGTATTAAACCAAGACCAAGTTGAATTCCCCGCACTGCGAGCATGGGTACCTTTTCAACTATTTTATTTAGCTTTTTTGAAAATCCTAGAACTGTCCACACAATTCCCGTTCCGAAACCCGTCGATATTACCATACTTGGAGTCCATTTTTGAGCCAAGGCAACAGATCCAATTGTTTTTTGCGGTTGAACTGGTAAAGGAAGATTATATCGTATACCCAATATGATATTTGTTATACCTAGACACAAAAAAATACCTGCAGGATTAAAACCTACAATGGAAACATAGCCTATAATAAATGGAATTAATGTACCCCAATCTCCAAAAGCACCTCCGAACTCTCTTAATGAAAATTTCTTATATCGCTTATCGACCTTGTGACTAATCTCATTATTCTTAGTTTCCAAATTTATTCAAGAGTAATAATTTTTTCAATTTTATTAACTTTTTTTATAAAATTCTTATCAATAGATTCTACATCTTCTTAATTCTTTTTTTTAACTCAAATGTCTAATTTTTGTACGACTCATTAGGAAGAAATTCCAATAGTTCTCATATTTTAAAAATGACTCGAAGATATTTATTATAATTTCAGTCAAATGAAATAAGTCTAACAAGTGTGAAACATAAAAGTGGTTGTATTTAAATCAAAATCTCCTAATGCAGAAGTCATTGGAGAATCAATATTGGCCTTAGTCGAAGGAATGGGTGCCTTTAAATCTACAGCGTTAAAAATCTTATCTGAAAATGGGGTAGAAAATCCAACGCCGGGAAATTGGTATAGTTTGCAGAGTTATTTAAACGCTTACAAAATACTATATGAGAAGTTAGGCGATATGACCCTTAAAGTAATTGGAATGAAAATTCCCGAAAAAGCAGTTCTTCCCCCTGATTTAGATTCTATTGAAAAGCTTTTGATTCATGATATGCTAGATAAAGCTTACAATATGAATATAAGAGGTGGAGAGAACGGATTTTATAAATATGAAAAGAAGGGAAAAAAAAATGGAATTATGACCTGTACCAATCCTTTTCCTTGTGCGTTTGATATAGGGCTTATTAACGGATTTATGAATAAACTAAGGTGTTCTGGAGACATACCAAGAGTAAAACATGTTGAAGGTCCCTGTAGAATGAAAGGAGAACATATGTGTAAATACGAAATCTCCTGGTAAATTCAACTTATTTTTTTTTTTAACTTTCTAATAATTTATACTTTTATTATCAATCTAAATGGATGAAATCAAAAAAATTACCAAATTATATTCTAAGAAAAGAGCATTAATGAATTATATATTATATCTCCTATTACTGTTTATGTGAATATTTATTTTCTTTCATATGATCCCCGCATGGATAGCTTTTCTTATCGTTATATCTTTGGTATTAATATTTTCTAAACAAGAATTAGGGATCGTTTTAGGGATTGGAACAATCATTTTTGCTGTCTTAACTGAAATAAATCTTTTAGAATCAATTATATCTGTTTTTACAGATCCTTCTATTATCCTTTTAGCAATAGCTGTAGCACTCATCCCCATTTTAGGGGGTATAATGGATGAATCGGGCTTAATGCTTGAGCTCGTTCAAAAAATGAACGTATCCAAAAAAACTTCTTTAATGGTCGGTCCTGCCTTTTTTGGATTGTTACCAGTACCTGGAGGAGCGTTAATGTCGGCTCCTATTGTAGACCAGATTGATCAATCAATAGAGCCTAATCGTAAGGTTGCGATTAATGTGTGGTATCGCCATGCGCTTATCTTAATTTATCCATTATCTTCCATCCTAATTATATGTAGTGTGTTAGCAGGGATATCTCTGTATATCATAGTAATAGCAATGATTATTCCTTTTATTGTCATGTTCGTTGTGGGCTACATAACTTTACTTAGAACATTAGACATAGAAGCAGAAGAACAAAATCGTGATCTTAAAAAAGTATTTCATCATTTAATTCCTATAATTATTGCTCCAATTATTGATTTTCTCGGAAGGACATTTTTCAATTATGCTTATCCTGAAATTTATTTACTTATAGGATTATGTTTAAGCATCTATATTGCTTTAATTTTTTCTAAAATGCATATCACTAAGATAAAAGATATAGCAAAAAAAATGAAAATTTGGAGGTTTGCTTTACTCATTTTAGCTATTTTTTGGTTCTTGGATGTATTCATAAGATCAGGGTTGCCTGAAGATATTAGTGCTTTAAAATTACCATTTTTTTTATTTATTATCGTAGGATTTTTGCTTGGATTTGCTACAGGGCGTACTCAATTACCGCTTTCCATTCTAATTCCCATCTATTTGATTCAATATGCTATATTTCCTATGCCTTTAATTGATTTCGTATTTCTTTATTCTGCGACTTTTTTGGGTTATATTTTAACTCCAATTCATCCTTGTGTAGCTTACAGTATAAATTACTTTAAAATTGAATATAAAAATGTTATAAAATTTTTATCTTTACCCACATTTATCTGTTTTGGTATCCTTATAGGAATTTATGCTTTATTTTTTATTTTTGGATAATTGATAATCTAAGGTTGAATAGACAAAGTACTCCGCTTTTTCAAAAAAAATTAAATAGAAGTAACCAAGATTAAGATACCTATGATTATAAAAATAATAACAGATATCAATTTTAAGTGGAATTTTGGGATTCTACGAGCAATAGCTGCTCCAAAAAACGCACCCATCCATGCCAGAGATGTAAGAGCCAAAAAAGCACCCAACCAAACTTCAAAAGGATAAGGATAAATAGAAGCAAGCGCAATAGTTAAAATCTGTGTTTTATCCCCTAACTCCATCAAAAAAATACAGGAAAACCCAGTAAGGTATGGATTCTTTTTCAAACTTGACCATCTCGAATTTGATTCTGAATTAATGTTTTCTTCTCTTAGAGGTTCAAAATTCTCCGAATCTTCGCCATCTTTCTTAAATTTTCTCTCTCGATAGAGATCTTTTAAGCCTCGCGTTTCTAAAATACCAACTATAATAAAAACAATACCAGATACTATCGTCACTATTGTTAGAGGGATAAAAGTAGTAATAAAAACTCCAAAAAAAACACCAATTGTTACAATCACAGCAAATCCTATAGTAGCTCCAATACCCACTTTATAAGATTTTTCGTGCTCTAAAGAGAGATTAAAAACTACTAATTGTGTTTTATCCCCTAATTCTCCAAGAAAGAGAATACTAAAAGTAATTAGAAAAATTATAATTTCCACACTAATATAGATTTAAAAAAAAAAATAAATCTTGCGAAATAAATAGCTAATTCATTCTATTCCTTAATTTATTAAAGGTAGGTTAGATTCGATTTATAAGTTATTAACATAAGGTTTGCATAAGAAATAACTCAAATAAAAGGATAGTAAAATAAAATTATAAATAGATAAGAATTTCTCATTATTTTATTAAAATTTTTAAAAAAAATAATATCTTATTCATTTTGATTTATTTCATTATAATTCCCACGAGCTAAGATATATATCAATAATCCTAAGACATTAAATATTAATACAATTAATAACCATATCTCTGGATTTGGTAATTTTCTTCTTACAGCATCTCTATGAACAAAATATGCGATTACAACAGCAACAGAAATCCAAACAACCCACCAGCCAATCATAAAAATCCACCAAGTTTCACCAAAGATATCAAACCAAAAATCCATCATATGATATTCTTCATCGTGCATATGATCATCTAAAATCATGATATCACCTTTAAAGTTGTATTCTATTAATTAGAACTCAATCTAAAATAATAAACTTAGGTATTATAAATATTAGAAATTTGAGGTTTTTCTCTTAAGAAACATACTCTAAAGATATATTTTCTTAATGTTTCATAAAGAATTAGAAATAAAATCTAATCAGGTATAATTATGGTATGATCTTCTTTTACTCTATCTAATACTAATTGAGTTTTTATTTCTTCAACACCTGGGAGATTTCGCAATTTTTCTATGAGACTCATAGCATCTTGGTGATCTAAACATTTGAACATTAAAAAAATTGGGTACTCACCAGTTACGATATACGCATACTTAATCTGTTCAATTTCTTCTACCTTTCTTTTAATTTGTTCTAAGGGTATAGAAGAATTGACTCTGAGTGAAGCAATTACCATTTCTCTATATCCCAACTGTCTACAATCAATAATAGCCATATATTTCTTAATGATATGATTTTCAGTCAATCGTCTAAGCCTTGCTCTTATTGCGGTTGTACTTAATCCTATTTCTCTCTCAATATCTCTTAGAGACGCTTTACCATTATTTTGTAGAATATTTAGAATGGTTTTATCAGTATCGTCTAAATCATTCATTTCCTTAGTTTCAACCATGATATGGTTCCATTTTTAAAATAATAATGAAATAAAGTTTGAGTGTCTATATAAAGTTAAATTCTTATAGATTTTAAAAACACTTCTATAATATAAAAAGAATCCAAAAACATATAAACTTTTGCTTTGTGATACAGAGCGCACTTTTTTTAGATCAAATAGTAAGTGAATTTTAAAATTTTTTAGTTTATGTGATATAAATTTATATATGAGGAAGGATTTGTGATATTTGGATTAAGAATCACAATTTCATTGTGATAGAAAATTAAGAAAAACACAATAAAAATACTAAAAAAGTTGAATAAAATGGCAGATGTAACTCTTGATGCATTAGGTAAAAAATGTCCGATGCCCGTTTTAATG
>JBHLLE010000302.1:0-5294 GCA_048885945.1 Candidatus Hermodarchaeota archaeon
CCGACCGTAAGGTCGAGGGATGGAGTTACCCCTGTGTCTTTTTGGAGTATTATATGAGAGATGGAACTAATACATTTAGCACATTGCGTGTATCAGTGCGATTATCATGTAGTGCTTGTGACGAAATACAGAAAGAAAGTTTTCAACGAAGGAATTTTCGCTTATGTAAGCAAAAAGTTGGCGGAAATCACGGAGCATTATCCGTTGGTAAGATTAAAGGAAGTTAATCATGACAAAGACCATATTCACGTTCTTATATCAATTCCGCCGACGATGAGCGTAGGTATGGTAGTAGGTATTATTAAGCAAAATATCGATAAATTATATAATCATGTAATTAAAATAGCAAAATTAAGACGTTAAATAATCCATGACTTAAGATGCAAGGAAGTAAAGAATTCTTAAAAAATTTGAAAATTAAAGATAATAATACTCCAAAAGTAAAATAGTATCCAAAAAAAACAACAATTGTGTAAAGAGGTACTAAAAATGGAGGAATATGATAGATTGAAAAACAACACGAGGAAAGTAAGATCGAATAACTAGGTTTTAATTTTAATTCTAATTTTTGAATAAGAAAACCTCGAAAAAATGCCTCTTCGCAAAGTGCAATGATGAGTACTTGTAAAATAATAATGATTACAAGTTGAATTAATAAAGGTTCAATAGGTTGGGTATTAATAGCGTTTCTTTCTGCTTGCTTTAAAAATTCTTTCCCTAAGATATTTTTTATAACGATATCTTTAAAAAAATAGAGAAGATAACTACTCATAACAAAAAATAAAATTCCTAAACAAATCCCTATAAAAATTCTCTCTAATTTAATTGTTAAGGAATTAGACCGTATAGTCAATCCCATTTTCTTTAATTCTTGTAAAACACTCGTGTTCTCTATTTTTGAAGATATAAACGCGGGGATAATTATTAATAGAATTTCTAAAAACATTAGACAAATTAAAATCCAAGGATTTCTTCCCAAATCGATTGTCATATGAACATAGAAATAATCTTATTATTTTCAAGTTTAAAAATCAAAAAATCAAATCTCTCATCATTATTATTATTAACTATTTTATTATGAAGCATTAATGACGATTCGAAATAATTCTTTCAATAGTAACGCTAACCAAAATTCAGATTCATTAATTAAGAAATATCCTGAGTATTTTGGTCTAACTAAAGAACAATTATTAATTAAAAATCTAAAAAATATTGTAAATGAGTTTGTAGAATGTGAAGAACAAAAAAAAGAATTTTCAAAAATTACTCTTAAAAATCTAGAAGATTTAGATTTTTCTCAATTAATTTCGTATCCAAAGTTTAATATAAAAGAACAGAGTTTAAAAAAACAAGTTTTTTCTTCAGATATAAGTGGATTAAACATTGTTAGCGTTGATGGAAGTTCTGTCGTAAAAAATTTTATGAATATTGATTTTTCTTTTTTAAAAGCAATTGCTGTAAAATATCATTTTTACGAAAATCATACTGCACAAATAGAATACTTTCCTGATTTAAATGGATTTAATTATTACAGTGTTCAGGGTAATTATATAAATCGGGAAGAGATTGTTGTTGAAAATAAAATAACAATGGATATGACTTTTATGGAGATTAATTTGTTGAATAATCTAATTGAAAAATCAAATGATAACAATATCGATCTAATTATTATTGATGGTTCAATTGTAATTATGCCAATCAATTTACTATTTAGCCAAGATCCAGAAATTTCGAGAAAATACGATAGACTTTTAAGGGAATATCATAAACTCTATTTAAATTGTAAAGAGAGAGGAATTGTTCTAATTGGATCTATAAAGGATACAAGAACATCAGCTTTATGTCACTTGTTTAGAGATTCTATTCACTTATTAAAACCAAATACTACCTTTCTTAACGATTTTTTGAATATAAGTTATCGTCAAATTATGGATTTTTTCTCTGACATTGATTTATTTAATAGGATTTTAGGCAATTCAGAACGAAGTTGTATATTCAATTGTAAACGAGATTTAGAAAAAATCAGAGATACTGGAATTAAAAAAGAAATTCCTTATTATTTTCCGCTTTCTTTTTACGCTTTTTATCTTAAAACAACAGAATACGATACACCATGCAGAATTGAATTTTTCATGGAAGAAATACATTCACTAAAAGAAGCATCAAAAAAGGCGGACCTAATATCTTCAATTCTATTACCCATTTCAAGTTTAAATGAACATTACGGTCTTCCAATACCTCAAATTGAAGCGCACAAAAGAGCAGTTTTTAAACCCGAAGAAATAAACTTGCTATTTAATAATTTAAAGCGAATGTTAACTAAACAAGGAGTTAGATTATTAGAAAAAAGAAGAAGTAGACGCCCGTTTTAACTACTTACAAATTCTAATTTATTCAGAAAGATATCTTCCATGAAAACATGTCTTTTTTCAAGAATTTTGTTTTTATAACCCTTATTTTTAATTAAATGATAGAGTTTTTTTAAGTTAGTTCTACTTGAGCATAAATAATATAAGTAAGATTTTGAATTAAGTTTAAGAAATTCTTTAGCTTGATCTAAGAAGTTAAGAAAAACCTCAAATCCTTCACTGCCTCCATCCCAACTATAATCTATGCTCGAATCAAATTCTTTTTTTTCCAATTTTATAGACGGTAAATAAGGAGGATTAAAGATAATTATATTAAAACAGTGTTTTAGAGGTTTTGGAAAAGAATCAAAAAGATCAGAGTGAATAAAGTGAATTTGGTTTTCAAAATTATTTAATTTTTCATTGTGCTTAGAAAGCTTTATGGATTCTTCTAAAATGTCTGACGCGTAAATGTTTGGATTGAATTTTGGAATTGCTGTTTTCATAATCTGGAGGGATAACGCAATATAGCCTGTACCTGTACCCATATCTAAAATATTTCTAATGGACTCAAGAGGAATTCCATCAAAAAAGTCTGAATTTAGGTGATATTTAAAATAATCAACAACTAAATACGTATCATCTGATGGTCTATAGACATTTTTAAAATCGTATTCAATTATGGGATCAGGAAAAAACTTAATCTTTCTCACTTATTTTCTTTTTTCTTAAATTATTCTGAATTAACCTACTAAGATGTATAAATTCATCAATGGAAAGGCTAAAAACTTTTTTATTTTCAATATTATTTTGCTCTAGAATATTTATTAAGTTTTGTTTATCAACCTTGAAAGTCTTGCTATTTCGAATAAATAGCTGCAAAGCGTTAACAATGCTTTTATTCTTATAGGGCATAATTCCTCCAAGAAATTTTAAGTAAAAATCTCGATTTTTATCATTTAATAAATATTCGTTAATATTTTTTCGTGGTAGCATAGATATTAATGATAAGTCAATTTTGGGCGCAGGATAAAAGGAATCTCGGGATATCGTATCTCTCTTAACAGGTTTCATGAATGAATTAACACTAACAGTAATTTTTGAAAAAGATTTATAATTTCCTTTAAAAAAAATCCTGTCTGCGATAGCTTTCTCAATGGATAAAATACCTTGAGGAGGATTACTTTTTAAAAAGATTTTTTCTAGAATAGGTCCTGTTATTTTATAAGGTATATTCGAAATTACTTTATTATGTTCTGGAATATCAATTTTTAAGATGTCACCACTAATAATTTCGATATTTCCAAAATTAGAAAATTCTTTGATTAGGTAGTGGTATAATTTATCATCAATCTCAACAGCATATACTTGTTTTGCTTGCTTTACCAGTTCATAAGTTAATGCACCTAATCCTGGACCGATTTCTAAAATAATATCGTTTTTTGATATTGAAGAACTGGATATAATTTTCTTAATTATTGAGCTATTAATTAGAAAATTTTGACCTAAATTCTTATGAGGAGTGATTCCAAGCTCTTTTATAATAGAGATGGTTGATTTTTTATTCATTCCAGTCATTCATATTTCTGAGTTTTACTAAAAAGATAATACTTAATTCCTTCTCTTTGTAGTTCTTTAATAATCCTAAGAGCTATGTGCTTACCGGGATCTGAAATACTCGTTCTTTCTGCTATGTCATCGAACGATTTGAATTTTTCTTTTTGTCTTGCTTCGATGATTTCCCACATATGTTTTTTTCCAATCCCAGGCAACAACTTTAACGCGTGCATTCTCGGGGTTATAGAGGTTGAATTGTTAAAGAAATTTATAAATTCATCTTCAAAATTTAGTATTTCTTTCTCTAAAATTGGTTGAATCAATGCTTTAGATGTATTGGTTAAATCATCATAATCAATTTTTTTTAAGACTTCTCTTAATTTGTTTTTTATAAGAAATTCTTCGTAAGTACTTTTTTCTTCAGGTTTTAAAGCTAAATTTGATGATTTATTAATTTTAACTTCATAAAGAACAAAATCTGGAAAGGTAAGAACTTGGGCTAAAGGGGTCTTTGTCCAACTGGGTTTATCATCTTCTGGATGTCCATGCAATAATATATCTAATATTACTAATTCCCGGGATTTTTTTATAAACTGCTTTTTCTTCCGGGGACCTTTTTTTCGATAATCTCCTTTCCGGGGCATCTTTTTGTATCGAGCTCTTCTTTCCAAAAAAACCACCAGTTTTCTTCTTTCTTACTTTTCCAATAACCATTTTAAAATTAATTTATTTAAAATATCCCTTTAACATTGAATGATGTTTAGGATTCTTCATTAAAATTAAAAACATTATAGATTTATAAATTCTTCGTTGTAGGTTAGAAAATTTTTAAAAAGTATAGGAAAAATAGCAAATTTTATGATGTTTTTAAATCTTGAATTTGATAAAGAAGTTCTTGAAGATTTTCATTGCTCATTGATTTACCAACAAAACTCTTTTCAAGTATAGTTCTTAATTCAGGAACCGTAAGAGGATCAATATTTATTATATTAATAGCGTAAACCTCCTCAATTTCATACTTATCTATTAAAAACTTTTTTATCTTTAGAGCATCTTTTTCAGACATTTTAGAAAATTGATTTACGTAATTATAGGTAATTTCTTGAAAGTGAGACATTCCTTCTTCATCAATGTCAGAAATGCGTTCTTTAACATCTTCCATAATCTTCTTAACTTCTGGTATAGAAACTGTTTTTTCATTAATTTTTTTTCCAAACATGAGGATCACTTAGGATTTCTATAATGAAGGATCTATTTTTTATAAGAAATAGGATTTAATCTTAAATGCTCTCTTCCTATTATTAATGTTTTTGTAGAATTTCCTAATTTAACTTCCACTAAAAAGCAACGACCTCGTAAGCCAGTAATTATCCCAGTCTTTCCACGATA
>JBHLLE010000303.1:0-5291 GCA_048885945.1 Candidatus Hermodarchaeota archaeon
TAATCAACTACAAGGCTCCCACATCTCATGGCAATTCCTTTTTCATTGATAAATCCATCGCTCAACCCAAAAGATCCTAATCCTGCTGCAAAAGCCATATGTCTATGACTCCAGGTTGATGCCCAAATTTTTCGATTAATTCTAAACATGTAAGCTTGAGTCATTGGAGCAACTGCGTTAATTCCTTCCTTTTCTAATTCCATAACTAAATACTTCTGTAAGTTTTGATTTGCTTTTTCTCCAAACAATCTTGTATTTGCCCACCGCTCAGAGGGCATCCTATTAGAATATATGAAATTCTCTTTTTTAGTTTCTTTATTAATTGGAAGAATGTAAGCAATAACGGAGATATTTTCCATTGAAGAAGGAATAGCTATATTATTTTTTTTACAATACTTAATGAAAGCTTCAACGGGAGTAAGATGAAAATCTCCAATAATCTCCTTATATTTTTCAAATATTGGATCGTTTCCGGATACAAATCCAACTAATACTTCTGGATCAAAGATTAAGGAACTATCAACTTGATTCATCTTATTACTATCGTCTTTTAAGAGGAAATGTTTAATCTTTTCTTTAAACCAATCTTTATCAATAACCATTCAATAGTAACCTTGAAGTTCGAATTCAAATAAAATAGGGAAAATATAAAAATTTATTAATATTTTGATTTAACTTCATAATTGTAAAGCCAAAATAAAATAAATAAATGATAATGATTATGACTACAAAAGAAAAAGTATGCGTTAAAGTTTTAATGAGCATGATTAATTATGCTACGGAACTTATTTCTACCTTTGACGAGGATTTTCAAAGCAGATTAAAAAATCAAAAAGAAAAAATATTATGGAAAATAGGTGAAGACATCTCTTTTCATACTATTATAGACAACGGAACTATAAAGGGAGCTGAGGGCACAATTGAAAATCCTACCATCTCATTTGAAATAAATGATGTATATACAGCGCTAGATTTACTGACAAGAACTAAAGCAATCGAAGAAATGATAAACGAAATTAAAATCGTAGGAGATGCTGAAAAAATCTTACAGCTTAACTTTATTTTAGATACAGTAAGTACATATTTGGAGGATTTAATTGAATAGGGTGATAGTATGGAGAAAAAAGAATTACATGTACGAATTTTATTTAATATGATGCTTAAAAGTTTACAAGAAATCGCTAAAGTTGATGTTGATTTACAGGAAGAATTAGAAGAATTTGATGCAAAAATCCAATGGAAAATTGGAGGTATCAAAGGATATCAAATTTTTAAAGACTGCAGAGTAAGTTATAAAATTGACGATGAAATTGAAGATCCTGATCTTACCTTGATTTTAACCGATTTAGATTTTGCTAAAGATTTTTTTAGTGGAAAGGTAGATGGAACTACAGCTTTTATGAGCGGAGATTTAAAGATAGACGGGGATTTACAAATTGCACTTATTTACGGAACTCTTTCAGATTACATTTATGAATATCTAGAACCAATAATAGAACGCACAGAAAATTAGCTTTCCTTTTTATTTTTCAATATTTGACTATTTAAAACATTGATATTTTAGAAAATCAATTAAGAAATCATAAGGTTTAGATTTTATCTGAATACATCACTTTCCTTATAGTGTTTAATAATGCTTCTTTTAAAAGGGAAAACTGATCCTTATTTACACCATTCCAATTCTTAAAAAGAGAATCGTACTCCAAGATTTTTTTTTTGATTTGAGGAACCATTTTGTTAATGATATTTTTATTGTTTGAGTTAAATACTAAAGCTAAATCAATAGATACTTCTTCTAAATGATCTAGTTTGATAATCATATCACCAAACTGAACTAGATCCAGTTTTTGACCCTTTTTAGTGATACCTTGAGAAAAAATCCTTAATGCGACGAGAAAATCACTAAGAGTTCCATAAAATTCTTCACTAATTATCTCTTTAAATGTATGTTCAATAATGAGTTTCCCTGATGGATATTCAAATATAATTATGTGATAGAGCATTATCAAAAACCTAATAAAATCAGCTTTATATAAATATATTTTATTTAAAAAAAGATTCAAACATAGAAAACTCAAAAAGTTATGTAAATCCGTTATATTGCTTCATAGTTTAGGACGAAGATATAGGAATTTACTTCTCTAAAGAATATTTATAAGACCTAGAAATAATTTAAAAAAAATTCTTTAATAGACACTAAATTTAATAGCATATCTAGTTTTTCTAAACTATAGCTCGTTATTATCTTAATAGTGTTTATAATTATGGTTGATGATTGGAAAAAGGAAATTTCTACACCTGCTCTCGTCTTGAATTACGATATAATGATGAGAAATATTAACACTATGGCTAATTTTACTAAAGAAAACAATATTAACCATAGACCTCATGTCAAAACGCACAAATGTCCTATAATAGCCCACAAGCAGATTAAAGCAGGTTGTAAGGGGATTACAGTAGCTAAAGTTGGAGAAGCAGAAATCTTTGCTCAATCGGGAATAGAAGATATATTTATAGCAAATCAAGTTATTGACCCTAACCATATAGACAGGTTTGCTAAATTAAATAAATACATAAAAATAAGATGTGCAGTTGATTCTCAGAAAAATATATTAGACTTAAGTAAAATAGCAATAAAAAATAATACGGTATTAAAAGTATTTCTCGACGTGAATTTAGGTTTAGGTAGATCTGGAGTTGAACCTGAAGAACCTGCTCTCGAAATAGCTGAGTTTGTTAAAAAGACGCCAAATATAGAACTAGTAGGTCTTATAGGTTATGAAGGTCATCTTACTTCTATGATGAACCTTGATCAAAAAGAAGAGAAAGCAATAGAATGTTTCAAGAAAATGGTTGAGACAAGAGATTTATTAAACAATAATGGATTCAATATTAAAGATATTACAACATCTGGTTCGGGCACGTATAGATATGCTGCAAAATACGAAGGAATTACTGAGATACGTCCTGGAACTTATATATTTTCTGATAAACATTTACAAATGATCGATGATGCTTTTGAAATTGCAGTAACAATATTAGGTACAATTCAAAATCAGACAGGAAAAAATGAATTTACTACTGATGCAGGTGCAAAAGCTATTGCCACTGGAGATGGCAAACCTGATTTTAAAGATTTTCCAAATTCTAAAATTATAGTTATGAATGAAGAGCATACTCAATTCGAAGCTATAGATGCCCCAGAATTAAAGATAGGTCGGAAAATTGAGCTTTTTCCAGCACATATATGTACTACTATTAATTTATATGACCATATCCATGTTATAAAGGATAACGAATATGTTGGAAAATGGGAGATATTAGCAAGAGGTAAAAGTTATTAATAAAGAATGTGTTTTAAAAAATATGGTAGATATTGAATATGTAAATCCCGGAACTCCAGTTGCTGGACCATATACTCCCGCTGTAAAGTTAGGAAATTTAATTTTTGTTTCGGGTCAAGGTCCCGCTGCGGGAACTGATAATATTGAAGACCAAACTAGATCTGAACTTGAAAAGATTAAGACTATAGTCGAATCAGCAGGTTCAAGCGTATCAGAAATTGTAAAAACTACTGTCTTTTTAAAAAATGTAAAAGATTTTGATAAAATGAACCAAATATATAAACAATTTTTTGAAGAAAATGGAGCTTCAGGAAAATATCCAGCTAGATCAACCGTTGAAGTTTCAAATTTACCTGGTCCTACTATGTTAATTGAGATTGACGCCATAGCAGCAATAAAATAATTATATTTTTTTAATTATTATTTTTAATATTTAATAGTCAATCTCAAATATGATTAAAAAAAAGTTTAATATTTTTTTAAGAACAATCTCTCAACTTTCTCTGGTAAAATAAATCCAAAATAAAACTCTATTGAAGCTGAGATTGTGACTAACCGCTTTATTACTATCATATATATAAATGGAGTATAGAAGGTTTCGAGGATTCCACCAAGAATATAAGTAATAAACGCTAAGAGCAAGAATTTTCCCTTTAATTTGATTTTTGGGTTGTCTGATCTCAACGATTCTCGACAAAAAAATGAACTCGTGACTGCAAACATAACTAAAAGCGAAATAATCCATAATTGAATGATAGGTTTATAAACAACTCTCCAAGGAGATATCATTTCGGCAAGTAAAGATGGTTGGGTAAAGAGTAAATATAGAAATAATATTTCAAACAATGCACCGTAAATTCCAATAATTATTAGAACAATCTTTTGCTTTTCTTTATATATAAATTCTGTAATTACATAGACCCAAAGAATCATAGTTACGGGCGTAAATGCGAATCCAATTAAAAGAAATACTTCAACTGTAGTAGATATACCCATTAGAAATGCGAGCAAGAACGCTATTACTGTAGCAAACCAAGGTTCTGATAATCCAATCCATACCATCCCAACGAAAAGTAAAGTTTTTTGCTCTAATTTAGTATATTTTGATGCAATCTTAATCCCTACAATCCAAACAATTATAACAAATATAATTTGACTGAATCCATTAAAAATCTCAAATGGTTCCAAAATAAACACCTCAAGCTATTAAAAATAGTCTCAAAAATAATAGTAAAAGTATTATTTTATAAATATTTGTTAAGTAAATGTTTTTTTAATCAGAAATTTAATATATTTTTTTTATTTAATCTCTCTCATTCTAAGATAAAACGCGCCTAAAAAGAATACAACTATTGGAAATATAGTTACATATATCCAAGCTTGCTGCAACGTTAAGTCCTTCGGTGTGTCAAAATCAACATAAAATGGCATTATAAAGTCAGCAATTTCAGATAAATTATTTCGAGGAATATAGGGATTATTGCCAAGAAAAAATAAATTAATAAAAAACAATTCGAAGACTGCTAATATGAAACCTAAAAGTAAACCTCGGTTGCCGATCATTCCCACGAGTAGAAAAGTTCCAGAATAAATTAAGGTGGCTAAAAGGAGAATTATAGCTATTCCTCCAAATACATCTAGATTCTCTCCCATACCTGCGAACATCCCATCGGAAGCGATTATGTGAACGAATATAAAATATATGAAACAAATGACGTACTGAGATTGCCTTTTAAAATATTTTCTGTAATTCTTGTCATAGCACAATTTATATCATAACAGTTTAATTGACTAAGATTGACTATTAAATGAATAATTTTTCATCTTATTCCTTTTTGATCCATCCAAGATACTAAGTTAATCCATTTTGTTTCTGAAAATTTTTTACTATTTAAAAGACCACCGAAAGTAATAAAAATTGAAGCAAAATATGTAAAGAACAAGTTG